>NZ_JBJLSE010000084.1:0-17418 GCF_050871845.1 Kineococcus arenarius subsp. arenarius | reverse complement strand
CAACCCCCCCAGCACCCCCTCGCGGGGCACACCCCGCCCCCCGCCCCCCCCCCCCCCCCCCCCCCCCCCCGGCCCCCCGCGGGCCCCGGGGCCGGTGCCGTCAGGACGCGGTGTCGCCGGCCTCGCGGACCTGCGCCCACAGGTCGACGCCGGAGTCGACGGCGAACTCGTCGATGGCGGCCAGCTCGTCCTCGGTGAAGTCGAGGTTCGCCACGGCGGCCACGTTGTCCTCGACCTGCTGCACGCTGCTGGCGCCGATGAGGGTGGTGGTGACCCGCCGGTCGCGCAGCACCCACGACAGCGCCAGCTGCGCCAGCGTCTGCCCGCGCCCGGCGGCGATCTCGTTCAGGCCGCGGATGCGCCGCAGGTTCTCCTCGGTGAGGATCCCCGGGTCCAGCGACTTGCCCTGCGCGGCCCGGGAGCCGGCGGGGACCCCGTCGAGGTAGCGGTCCGTCAGCAGGCCCTGGGCCAGCGCGGTGAACGGGATGCAGCCGACGCCCTCGGCCTCCAGGACGTCCAGCAGGCCGGACTCGATCCAGCGGTTGAACATGGAGTACGACGGCTGGTGGATCAACAGCGGCGTGCCCAGCTCGCGCAGGATCCGCGAGGCCTCCAGGGTGCGCTCGGGGCCGTAGGAGGAGATCCCCACGTACAGGGCCTTGCCGGAGCGCACGATGGCGTCCAGCGCCCCCATCGTCTCCTCCAGCGGCGTCTCCGGGTCGGGGCGGTGGTGGTAGAAGATGTCGACGTGCTCGAGGTTCATGCGCTTGAGCGAGGCCTCCAGCGAGGCCGTGAGGTACTTGCGCGAGCCGCGGTCGCCGTAGGGGCCGGGCCACATGTCCCAGCCGGCCTTGGAGGAGATCACCAGCTCGTCGCGGTACGGGGCCAGGTCCTCCTTCACGAGCCGGCCGAAGTTCGTCTCGGCAGCCCCGTAGGGGGGTCCGTAGTTGTTGGCGAGGTCCATGTGCGTGATGCCGAGGTCGAACGCGCGCCGGACGATGTCGCGCTGGGTCTGGAACGGCTTGTCGTCGCCGAAGTTGTGCCAGAAGCCCAGCGACACCGCGGGAAGTTCGAGGCCGCTGCGGCCGCAGCGGCGGTAGGGCATGGAGTCGTAGCGGTTGGGCGCCGCGAGGTAGCTCACGCACCGGGACTCTAGGCGCAGCGGCCGCCGGACGCCCCCGGCGGCCGCTGTCACGCTGCGCCGTCAGGCGGTGGGCGTGGTGGTGGGCTCCGCCGTGGGCGTGGCGGTGGGCTCCGCCGTCGGCGTGGTGGTGGGGTCCGCCGTCGGCGTGGCGGTGGGGTCGTCACCGTCCTGCTCGTCGCCGCTGTCGGCGCTGACGCGGGTGGCGGTGGGGCCGTCGGTGCCGCGGGTGCCCTTGAGGTTCACGTGGTCGCCGACGGCGATCTCGGCCAGTTCGGCCGGGGCGTCGTCGCGGACGATCCTGGCGCCCTCGGCGACGGCCACGGTGAACTCCGTGCCGCGCAGCTCCTTGTCGCGGCCGCCGCGCACGGTGATCGTCAGGGTGGCCGCGGCGGTGTCGACGGCGCTGACCGTGCCGTTGACGACGAGGACGTTCTTCGCGCCGCGGGAGCCGCGGGTCACGCGCGGGGCGGGGGCCTGCGTGCCCGTCGCGGTGGGGGTGGCCGGCGTGGTGGTGGGGGCGTCCGTCGGGGTCGCGGTCGGCTCTGCGGTGGCGGTGGGCGTGGCCGTCGCGGTCGGGCTCGTCGTCGGCTTCACCCGGGGTGCCGCGAGCGCGGCGCCGGCCGTGGGGACGGCCAGGGCCGCGGCGAGGGCGGCCGTGACGGCGAGGGCGGTGGTGCGGCGCATCGTTCTTCCTCCTGGGTAGCCGGGCCGCCTCCGCTCGGGAGGCCCCTGTGCTTTGCGTCCCCGCCTCGCGACGGGTTTGCCCTTGTCCGGACGGGCACCTGAGGGTGCCCACCGTCCACCGTGCGGGACGGGACGCAGTCGCGTCAAGGGCTCTCACCCGGTCGACGGTGCGCTGAGGTCTGGGCGCACCGCGCTGCCGGTGGCGGCGGGTGCACCCGCACCAGGTGCTCCAGCGCCTCGCGCAGCGCCGTGAAGGCGGTGCCGGCCCAGTCCGGGTACGGCGGCCAGCGCCGTTCGAGGACGAAACCGAGGTGGACACCAGCGCGCACCAGCCTCGCCGTGACGACGCGGGAACCGGCGTCGTCGCCGACCCCGATGCGGTGCGCGGGTCCCAGGTCACGGGGAACCGGGTGGGCAGACCGGCGAACTCAGCGGGCAGGTGCGCGGTGAGGAACGCGTCGGCGTCGCGGACCCGGCACGCTCCCCGGTCACGACGACGCGGGCGGGAACCGGCCCAGCCAGCGGCCCACCACCAGGCTCATGCCGCCCCCCTGCCGGGTGAAGCCCAGCATCTCGTAGAACTCCCGGGCGTCGTCGGTCCACAACCCGACGTGCTGGCCGGGCACGCTGCCCAGCAGTTCCCGAACGACCCGCCCGGCGAGTCCCCGGCGGCGGTGCCCCGACGCGGTCCACACGTCGACGAGGTAGGCGTTGCACACGCCGTCGCTGAGCACGCGGCCCATCGACACCACGTCGCCGCCGAGCAGGGCGAGGACGGTGCGGTGGGAGTTCTCGCAGGAGCGGCGCAGCTCGTCAGGGGTGCGCCCGTTGTGGAAGCCGTCCGCGCGCAGCGCCGCGTCCAGGGCGTACCAGTCGACGCGCTCCAAGCACGAGGTGAGCTCCAGGCCGGTCACGGCGCGAGCGTGGTGGGCAGGACCGTGGGACGCAACCGTGTTTCACCGAGGCCTCGCGGAGCTGCAGCGACGCCCGTGGTGGTCGACGGGTCGCGCAGGCACGCTCGATCGGTCTGCACCGGCCGGTGGGAAGGGCTTCGCGCAGTGTTCAGCAGCTCGTCGTGGAACGCTCCTGCCCCGGAGGCGGCGCGCTGAGGAGGCTGAGACTGTGAACACTCCCCGCAGGGCCCTCCCCGTCCTCGCCGCCTCGACGGCGGCCGCCGCAGTCGTGGCCCTCACCGCGCCCGCGATCGCCGCCACGGACCCAGCCGAGCCCCCCGTCCTGACCGCACGCGCCGAGCAGACCGTCGACGCCTTCGACGCCCACCAGGCGGTCGCCGCCGATGAGAGGGCGTTCTACGCCGTCGACAACACTTCCATCACCAAGCACGACAGGGCGAGCGGTGAGCCGCTGCTGCAGTTCGACGGCGGCGAAGGCGGCCCCCTCATGCACCTGGACTCCGCAGCGGTGGTCGACGGGCGCCTGTACGCCGCTCACTCGAACTACCCCGCGTGGCCGATGACGAGCTCGGTGGAGGTCTTCGACACCGCCACCATGCAGCACGTCGACACCCACAGCTTCGGCGTCGACCGGGGGTCGCTGACGTGGCTCGACCGGCACGACGGCAGCTGGTGGGCGGGGTTCGCCAACTACGACCGGGTGATGGAGGGAGCCAGCGAGGCGTACGGCGTCACCGCGAACACCCAGGTAGTGCGGATGGACGACCGGTTCCAGGTCCTGCAGTCCTGGACGTTGCCCGCCGAGATCCTCGACAGGTTCTCGCCCATGAGCAACTCAGGCGGCTCCTGGGGCCCTGACGGCCGGCTGTGGGTCACCGGGCACGACCTGCCGGAGGCCTACGTGCTGGAGCTGCCCGAAGCGGGGTCCCAGCTCCACTGGGTGGCGACGGTGGAGCTGCCCGGGATCGAGGGACAAGGCATCGACTGGGACGACCAGGCCCACGAACCCGCCCTGTGGGGGATCAGCCGCGACAACTCCCAGGTGCTCTCCTTCGACGTCCCCTGGCAGGACGTCGTGGACACCGGAGCTCCGGCCGGCACCGTTCGCGGCCCCGGGGACTTCCGGGTCGACTGAGCTGCGCCGGGCCGGGCCGCCCCGCCGGAGGAGCACCTCCCGGTGCTCACGCTGGGCACCGCGTGTGCCCGCGCCGGGAGGACGGCGACGCGGCACCGCCACCACGCTGGTGGCTGCCTCCACGGGTACCGGACGCTCCACCCATCGGCACGACTACCGCTGGCGTCCCCCGGCGACGACGCGCACCAGGCCCGTCATGTGCGGGTGAACGCTGCACAGGTAGGGGCGCTCCCCCACCTCAGTGAACTCGTGCCGGAAGGTGCCCGCGCCGACGATCCCGCTGTCGAACTCCTCCCCCTGGACGTGGTGCAGGATCCCGCCGTCGTCGAACACCCACTCCACCACCTGCCCGGACTCGACCTCGACCTCCGCCGGCTCAAACGCGATGTTCCGCACCACGACGGTGACCGCAGGTCGAGTCGGGGCGGCTGCCCGTCCCCGGCCGCACGCCGCGGCGGTGGCCGCGACGGGCACCGCGAGCAGCGCCCGGCGCCTCACCCCTCGACGGTGACGGTGCCGGTCATGTCCGGGTGGGGGGTGCAGTGGTAACCGAACTCCCCGGCCTCGGTGAACGTGTACGTGTACGTGCCGCTGGTCAGCAGTTCGCTCTCCAGGCCGGGCAGGTCGTCGCCGACGACGTCGTGGGGCATGCCACCGTCGTCGAAGACCCACTCGACGGTCTGCCCCTCCTGCACGGTGATCTCCGCGGGTGAGAACCGCATGTCCTTCACCTCCACGCGCACCACCGGCTGGTCGTCGTCCCCGGCCGCGGCGTCGCTGCCGCCGCAGGCGGTCAGGGACGCCGCCAGCAGGAGGGCGGGGACGAGGACGGGCTTCTTCACGTGGGAACCTCTCATCGGACGTAGCGCATGTTGGCCGTCATGCCGGCCTCGAAGTGGTAGACGTTGTGGCAGTGGAACATCCACTCACCGGGGTTGTCGGCGTCGAAGTCGATGCTCATCGACTGCCCCGGCAGCACCAGGGCGGTGTCCTTGCGCAGCCCGCCGTACTCGGGGATCGCGAAGGTGTGCCCGTGGGTGTGCATCGGGTGCCACATGGACGTGGTGTTGTTCATGGTGATGCGGACGCGCTCGCCCTCGCGCATGACGAGGTTCCCAGCGTCGGTGCCCGCCATCCCCCAGGCGTACCGGCCCTCGACCTCGATGAGGTCGACGGAGTAGGAGCGGTCGGGTTCGCGCTGCTCCAGGACGGACCGGGCGGCGGGCCGCATCGCGGCCTCCAGCACCAGCCGGCCGGACAGTTCCGGCAGGTCGGGGGCGGCGGCGAGGGACCCGGCGGAGCCGGCGGCGTCCCGGGTGCGCAGGACGGCGGCGGCGTGCCCGTCGCGCCCCTCGACCACCGCCACGACGGGCCAGGCTCCGGAGCGCACCGTGACGAGGACGTCGTAGCGCTGCGCCGACCCGATCACGAGGGCGTCGGTGACCACGGGTTCGACGTCGAAGCCGTCCGCCGCGATCACGGTCATCGCGTGCCCGGCCACCGCGACGCGGTAGGCGGTCTCGGCGGCGGCGTTCACCAGGCGCAGGCGCACGCGGGCGCCCGGTGCGGCTTCCAGGACGGCGGGGTCCTCGGGGGGACGGCCGTTGACCAGGTGCAGCGGGTAGGTGATGTGCCCCGTCATGCCGCCGAGCGCGTCCGAGGTGCCGTGCTCCCCCGCGACGAGGCCGGCAGCGGTCGCCGCCTCGCTCGCCGAGGGTGCGGCCGGCGCAGCGGCGCCGTGGCCGGCGTGGCCGCCGTGCCCGCCCGTGAGGGCGGGGTTCAGCGCCTGCAGGACGGCGTCCGGGGTGGTCCCCAGCCCGTCGACCCAGTCGTCGAGGACGACGACGAACTCCTCGTCGGCGCCGGAGGAGTCCTCCGGGTCCTCCACGACCAGGGGGCCGAGCAGCGCACGGTCGGACTGCAGCCCGGAGTGCGAGTGGTACCAGTAGGTCCCCGGGTCGGGCACGAGGAAGTCGTACGTGAACTCCCCGCCGGGGGCGACCGCCTCCTGCGTCGTGGGTGCGGCGCCGTCCATGTCGTTGCGGCAGGCGATGCCGTGCCAGTGCACCGTGGTGCTCTCGGCGAGCTCGTTGCGCACGACGGCCCGCAACCGGTCGCCGCGCCCGACGCGGATCTCCGGGGCGGCCAGGCCGTCGCCGTACACCCACGTGTCCACGGCGCGGCCGGCGAGGTCCACGGTCGCCGCCCGCGCGACGAGGCCGACGTCGACGGTGCGCCCGGAGGCGCTGCGGCGGGCCTCGGCGGCGGCGACCTCGGGGTCGGTCGCGGCCACGTAGTCCAGGGCGGGCGCGCTGGGGCCGGGTTCGGCCCGTCCCTCGCTGCCGCAGCCGGCGAGCGCGACCCCGGCGCCGGCCGCCCCGCCGAGCAGCAGACCGCGACGGCCCACGAGGGGTCCTGCCGGCAGCAGCGGGGAGCGCCCCCGCCGCTGCCGCCGGGCGGCTGCCCTCATCCGCGGGCCTCGGGCGCGAGCAGGCCGGACACCCCGTCGACGTTCCCGGTGACCTCGACCGAGCTCTTCTCGGTGCCGGTGGCGGCGTCGAACCCCTTGAGCAGGGTCGGCGCCTCCCCGTCGACCTCGGGGCCCTCCCCCAGCACGTAGAGGGTGGTGCCGGCGGTGTCGAACGCGAAGGAGTCCAGGGAAGCCATCCCCAGGGACTCCAGCGTCAGGGTCGCCACGGGGACCAGGCCGGCCGCGTCGCGCAGCTGCACCTGCACGACGTCGCCGCCGCGGGCGGAGTGCGGGTGGACGGCGCTGTCGGTGTAGGCGACGGCGATGCGCGTGGCGTCCGCGTTCACGGCCGTCTCCGCGAAGCGGCCGGAGTCGATGCCGACGTTGCCCAGGGGCGTCTGGGGCTGCTCGGGCAGGCCCTGGGAGAAGTCGAACAGGTAGGCGTCGCCGTTCGCGCCCACCAGCAGCCCGGTGCCCGCTGCTCCGGCGGTGCTCGCCTCCCGGTTGCTGACGAAGTCCTCGGGCAGGACCTCGGCGCGGCCGGCCTCGACGGGCACGCCGTCCTCGCCGATGGTGATGCGCACGAGTTCCCGGGAGCCCTCGCAGACGGAGTAGACGTCGTGGTCCACGACCCACGTGAAGGGGCCGCACCCGACGAGCGGGAGCATGCCGCTCTGCTCACCGGCTGCCAGGTCCACGACGCGCAGTCCGTACATGCCGTCGTCCCAGGTCACGAAGTACTCGCGGTCGGCCGTGACGGCGTGCGAACCGTCGCGGGAGTGCACCCGCGCGGTGTCGGGGAGCTGGACCTCCTCCGGCTGGAGCAGGTTCCCGGAGTAGCGCGAGACGACGAACTCGGCCTGGCCGCGGTTCCCGCGGGGTCGCCACACCTCGGCGGCCAGCACAGCGGGCTCGTCGGAGGACTCGGTGACGAAGGCGTGCACGACCGGGTCCCAGATCCCGGGGCCGGTGGCGATGCGCGACTCCACGACGCCGGTGGCCGGGTCGACGACGTCCCACACGTACTCCAGGCCGCCGGCACCGCTCTCCCGGGTGACCATGCGGTCGGCGGGGACCGGGGGGATCTCGCTCACGTGCAGCGGTTCGGGGATCGTGTCACCGATCTCCTGGTCGTTCGCGCCGAGGGAGATCCCCTCCCCCGGCGCGGTGTACGGCGGCGGGCTGAACGTCGGTTCGCCGGCGGCCGGCGCGGCCGCCGCGGTGGATCCGGCCGGCTCGTCGTCGCCGGTACAGCCGGTCGCCAGGACCACCACCACCAGGGGTGCGGCCAGCGCAGCGGCGCGTGCTCTGCTGAGCTTCACGTGGGGGACACCTTTCGTCGGTCGAGGGGCCGCGGCCGGCGGTCGACCACCCGCCGGCCGCGGTTCACAGCACCGCTGCCGCTGCGGCGCCGGCCAGCAGCGCCAGGGTCGCTCCGCCCAGCAGGCGGGCGGGGTTGTCCAGCAGCAGCGTGCGCCCCAGGTGCCGGTCGAGCTGCCCGCGGCGGGCGCTGGGGAGCGCCGCCCAGGAGGAGACCGTGCGACCCAGGGCCATCAGGGCCCAACCCAGGGCTCCCCACCACGGGGAACCGGCGAGCAGGACGGCGAGGGTGAGCAGGTAGAAGGCGGTGGTGCGGATGAAGATGAGGTACCCCGGGCCGATGAGGGCACCGAACCCGAGGGCGACCAGGCGCGGCTGGTACCGGCGTCGCCACCCCGCCGGGACCTGCCTGGAGCGCTGCGGGTGCGGCAGGGTGACCAGGCGCATCTCGTGCAGCGCGTAGGCGGCGGCGACCGCGGCCCAGCCGAGGAAGCCCCACGACGTCGGGACGCGTGCGCCGAGGTCCTGCAGGACCCCGCCGAGCGCGCCGACGGCGGCTCCCGTGGGGATCGCCGTGAGCAGCAGTCCCAGCGTGTACCAGAGGATCCGTCGTGCCGGTGTCGAGCGCCCGCGGACCGCGGGCTTGGGCGCCACCGTGGTGGCGACCAGCGAGTAGCCTCAAGGCGACCAGCTGGCCCCGATCCCCGACAGCAGCGCGGCGGGCAGCACGAGCAGTCCCCACGAGGGGTGCGGGTCCACCAGTGCCGCCAGCACCAGCCCCGCCGCCAGCGCCGACGCCCACGCCCCGAGCCGGGCCCGGCGGCCGTACGCCGCTGCGACGGGGGGTTTCGAGAACGCCTGCGCCGGGCGCGTGCCGGAGGGGCTCACGCCCCGGCACCGACCTTGGGCCGAGCCGCCGGCCGCGGGGTGCAGTCCTCACCGATGACCGGCGCCATGGTGCAGGTGTAGGACTGCGACTCGTCGGAGACGCACCAGATGATCTCCTGGTCGTAGCTGCCGGAGACCGGGTTGTACATCACGGCCTGCGCGTCGGGCTCACCGCAGTAGTTCGTCGAGCACGAGGAGGCGCCGCAGCAGTCGTAGTAGGCGATGAGGTACGTCTTGCCGGTGGTGGGGTCGGTGCAGCACCCCACCCAGAACTCCGCGCCCGGCTTGCTGCCGGGGGCGCAGGTGGTCACCCCGCCGCCGGCGCAGGAGGAGCAGGGGCGGCCGTCCATGTTGCACCAGCGCCAGTACTCGCACTCGGCGGGGTTGCTGCCCTCGTAGACGGGCAGGAGGGGTTCGGTGCCCGGTGCGGCCGGCTCGCCCGGTGCCGCCTGCGCGGACCGGGTGACGGGTAGTGCTCCGATCATCGCCACCCCCGTCAGGCCCATCGTCCAGGCACCCAGCTTGCCCAGGGCCGAGCGGCGCGAGACGCGCTCGGACAGGCGCCGGGCCACCCTGCTGGTCCGGGTGCCTCCCTGGCCCGCCAGCCAGTCCGCCTGCTCCTGGACGGTCCTCTCGTCGACGGCGAACTTCTTCTCGTGGGTCTCGTCGGGGTCTCGCACGGTTCTCCTCTCATCGGTCCTGCCTCTGGTCCCCGCGGGAGCGCGGGCGGGAGCCGCCGGCCCCGGCCGCAGGGCTCAGCCGGCGAGCTCGGCCCGGGCGTTGCGGTGCAGGTGCTGCACCGAGGGGGTTCCGGTCTCCAGGGCGTTGAGCAGGCTCTCCACCTGCTGCAGGTGGTTGCACAGGCCCTTGGCGCGGATGACGCCGTGCTCGTCGAGGACGACGCCGTAGGGGGTGGTGCCGACCTGGTAGGCGACGCCCACGTCGCGGGCGTCGACGTAGCTGAGCTCGTCGGTGATCCTCCCGGCGGCGAGGAACGCGGCGTGCTCCTCGGGTGTGCCGTCGGAGACCATGACGACCTCCAGGTCCCGCTCGGCCCGCGCCAGGGCGCGGATGCCCGGCAGCAGGCTCTTACAGGTCGAGCAGTTGGGCCCGGTGAACATCAGCAGTTGCGACGTGCCGCGGTGACCGCCGATGCTCACGGTGCGGCCGAGGTGGTCGGTCAGCCCGCTGAACGCCGGGCCGGCCTCCTCGACCTTCGGGCCGGAGTCCATCATCCGCGCGCCGAGCGGCCCCAGGCGCACCTGGACCCGGCCGACCTCGCGGGCCAGCGCGAGCACCATCAGCAGCAGACCGGCCACCGCCAGGGTCAGCACGCCGGTCATCACGAGCAGGAACGTGGTCATCGGGGTCTTCCTCGTCTCGTCGCGCCCGCGGAGCGGGCCGGGGAACAGGCGGTCGGGGAGCTCAGCGGTCGGTGCGGGCCAGGGCGGCGCGGTAGCGCACCGACGCGTCGGCGAGGTGGGAGTCCACCCGGGTGCGCCCGCGGCCCACGACGCGAGTGACGCGGGCCACCACCACCGCCAGCAGCAGGACCACCGCCGCCAGGCACGCGCCCTGGAACCTCTCGGCCACCGCGGGCGCTCCGGGGGCCACCACGACGAGCGCGGCGGAGGCCGCTCCGAGGGCAGCTGCTCGCAGGGCGTGCCACGGGCCGATGCGGGCCACCCCACCGGCGGGCGGTTCCGTGAAGCCGAAGCATCCGCAGTCGATGTCACGTCGTCCACGGGCGAGGTTCACGGCCAGCCCGGCGGTGAACGCCGCGAACAGGACGGTGGCGGCCACCGCGGCTGCCGGGGCGGCGACGCCGGCGACGAGGGCCGTTCCGGCGAGCACCTCGGCGACGGGCACGACGCGCGCCACGGGGCGCGCGAGTGCGCCCGGCAGGACGCGGAAACCCCGGACGGCGCGCGAGAAGGCCCGCGGTGCGAGGAGTTTCGGGGTTCCGGCCAGGACGAGCACCAACCCCACGAAGGCGCTCACAGCGCTCCAGGCCACGACTGCCCTCCTCTTCTTGAGCGATCGCTCAACACGTGGAACTCTCACGACCCGGGGTTTCCCGGCAATGTCCCTTGTGTAAGGCCTGTGTTAACACCGATAGCCGTCGTAGGATCCGGTGGTGCCCCGCGCAGTGGATCGGCAGCAGCGCCGCCACGAGTTCGTCGAAGCGTTCCTGGCGATCGTCGCCGACGGCGGCCTCGAGGCGGCGACCTCCCGCGCGGTGGCTGCGCGCGTGGGTGTTTCGGTCGGGGCGCTGTGGCACTACTTCGACACCTTCGACGAGCTCCTCGCCGAGGCCGCCCAGCGGGTCAGCCGCCGGGCGGGACGGCGCCGCGACGCCCGGGTGGCCGGGCGGCGCGGCCTCGCCGCACTGCGGGTGCTGCTGGAGGAGTTCTTCCCGCTGGACAGGACCACGCAGGACGAGGCGAGGGTCCTCATCGCCTTCTGGGGGCGCGTCGCCCACCACGAGCACCTGCGCGACGTCTACGAAGCGGACTCCGACGAGTGGTTCGGCTGCGCGCGCAGGTGCCTGCGCGAAGCCGTCGAGGACGGCGAGCTCGCGGCCTCCACCCCCGTCGACGACCTCACCGCCGTGGTGTGGCACCTGGGCGTCGCCGGCCAGACGGATTCCGTGGTGTTCCACCCGGACGCGGACCCCGTCCAGCGCCTGCGGGTCGTGTGGACCGTCCTGGCCCCCCACCGCCACGGCGGGACCGCCTCCGGCGCCACCCGCATGCGCGGGCCCCGTTCCACGCGGTGACGCGGTCACCGACGAGGCGCCACGCACCGCGTCGCCGGCGGGCTCGGGTCGCAAGTGGTGCGTACCGGCCCGCTCACGCCCGCCGGGCCACCAGGTCCCGCGCGTAGCAGAGCGAGAGGGGTTCACCCGCGTAGGGGCCGAAGTTCTCGATGCGCCCGTACCCCTCGCGCTCGTAGAACCGCACCGCCTCCGGTTGCGCGGTCCCCGTCTCCAGCAGCAGGCGCGTCACGCCGAGGCGCCCGGCCGCGCGTTCCAGTTCCCGCAGCACGGCGGTGGCGACACCGCTGCCGCGCGATGCGGGGCGCACGTACATCCGCTTGACCTCCGCGCTGCCCGGGGCCAGCGGCCGCAACCCCCCGCACGCCACGGCGGTCCCCCGCTCGTCGCGGGCGACGAGGAACACCGCCACGTCGGCGGCGGTGGGTGCGGCGCCGGGTTCGTGGTCGTCGTTCCCGTAGCGGGCGTCGAGCTCGGCGCGCTGGGCGGCGCGCAGCTCGGCGCCGTCGGGGGCGTCCCAGTCCTCCTCGGTGATCCGCCAGCGCTGCAACGGCTCCTCCCCCACCCGACTGTCCATCACGGCCGTTACGGTAACAGGCGTTACGGTTCCGGCGGTCCGCTACGGTGACGGCGTGCCGAGGCGACGCGACGTGGACGAGCAGCGCGAACGCCTCTCGGCGGCGACGTGGTCGGTGCTGGCCGAGCAGGGCCTGACCGGCCTGACGCTGCGCGCGGTCGCCGAGCGGGCCGGGTGCACCACGGGCCTGCTGATGCACACCTTCGCCGACAAGCGCGCCCTGCTGCTGCACGCCCGCGCGCTGCTGCACGAGCGGGCGGCCCGCAGCGCCGAGGCCGCGGAGGCGAGCACCGCCGATCCCGCCGGGCGGCTGCGCGCGGTGCTGCACCAGGCGGCCTGCCTCACCCCCGCCAAGCGCGAGGACGCCCGCGTGTGGCTGGCGTTCCTGGCCGCCGCGGCCGCGGACGAGGAACTGGCCGCCGCCCACCGGGAGGGCAACCGGGTGTTCGTCCGGCGGATCGAGCGGCTGCTGGGCGAGGCGCACCCCGGTCTGCCGCGACCGCGCCGCGCCGCCCGCGCCCGCGGGCTCGTCGCGCTCGTGGAGGGGCTGAACTCCCTGGCCGCCGTGGACCCGGCCACCTACCCGGCGCGCGCCCAGACCGCGGCGATCGACGACGCGGTGGACGCCGCGACCTCCTGAACGTGCGGGTGCGGCCCCGGCCGGGTGGGGGCAGGCTGGGCGCGACGGAAGCCGCGACGCAGGAGGAGGAAGAGACGTGCAGATCCCCAAGGAGCTGGTCCTCCAGCTCATCCGGGAGAAGTTCAACGACGACGGCAAGGCGCAGGAGGCCGACTCCCAGCTGCCGGGCCAGGTCGACACCGAGCAGGACTCCGGCCTGCTGGACAAGTTCGGCGTCAACCCCTCCGAGCTGATCGCCAAGTTCACCGGCGGTGGCGGTGGTGGGGGCGGCGGCCTCGGCGGCATCGCCGGCAAGATCGGCCTGTAACCCCCGCACCACGACCCCCGCACCCGGCGCACGAGCTGCCCGGGTGCGGGGGTCGCGCCGTTCAGCCCAGGTCGGTGGAGGTGGCGAGCACCGCTCCGCTCACCCGCACCCCCTCGTCGGTGACGGTGAGGTCCTGCAGCTCCACCTCACCGGGCACCTCGTCCAGGGCCACCTCCCAGCCGTCCAGGGCGTCCACCCCGGCGGCGTCCAGCAGCCTGCGGGCGCGCGCGAGCGGCACCTCCTGACCGGCAGCCTCGGCCGACACCGGCACCAGCTGCACCGCGTCCCCGTCCAGGCGCGGCTGGACGGTCAGCGACAGTTCCGTGCTCAGGCCCAGCACCCGCACGGTCGTGGCGGCCCGCACGTCGTCGCCGTCACGCGTGAGCACCACGTCCAGCGGCCCGGCGTCCACCTGCTCGATGAGCTCGGCGAAACCCACGTCGGCGTCGAAGGTGCCGGCCTGCACGTCGACGGTGCCCGAGCCGCTCGCCAGCGCGGTCAGCGGTGCGTGCACGGCGGGCAGGCGCACCCGCACCTCGTCCAGGGTGAGGTCCCCGGCCGGCACCTGCCCGGCGGTGACGGTGACGTCCTCGTAGCGCCCGCGCAGCGCCTGCCACAGGAACGACCCGCCGGCGAGGTCCACCTGCGGCGGCCGGGGCAGCGCCAGGCGTTCCTGGAGCTCCTGCTCGGCCCGCCCGGTCGCCCAGGCGCGGGCGGCCAGGTCGGCGCCCACCAGCACGACGGCCAGCGCCACGAGCGTCACGACGACGCGCACGAGGGTGCTCCGGGACCGCGCCACGCCCCCACTGTGCCGCAGGCGCCCGCGCGCGGGTCGACCCGCCCCCGCCCCCGCGCCCGGGACCGATCCGACCCGACCCGCCTACGCTGCCGGGGTGGGTCCACGGCAGCGCGAGCGCACCCTGGTGGTGTGCGCCGCCTTCGACGCGGGCCTGGAGGAGTCGCTGGCCGGGGTGCGCCGGTCGCTGCGCACCGCGGGGGTGCGCGCTCCCGCCGCTCCCCGGCACCGCGCGCACCTGACCGTCCTGGGCGCCGCCTGCCCACCCGCGGGCACGGCCGCCTTCACCGCCGCCGTCGGCGCCGCCGCCGCCGAACTGCCGCCCGTGCCCGTGGTGCTGGACGAGGTCGGCACGTTCGGTCGCGGGGCGGTGCTGTGGGCCGGCTGCCGCGAGGCGGGCGCGCTGCGCAACTGGCACGCGGACGCCGTCGAGGCCCTGAGCGCCCACGGCCTGCGCAACGGGTTCGCGACGTCCGCGCCGGGCCGCTGGGTGCCGCACTGCACGCTGGCGCGGCGGGTGCGGGCCGCTCCGGCGCTGGCGGCGCTGGAGCCGCTGCTGCCGCTGGCCGGGCGGGTGGAGGCGCTGGCGGTCGTGGAGGTCGGCGGCACCGGGGACCTGGCGCTGTTCCCCTGCACGGGCGGCTGACGCCATCCTGGGCCGGTGCGCGCGGGCCGGTTGCTGACGATGGCGATGCTGCTGCAGACGCGGCCGCTGGTGACGGCGCGGGAGCTGGCCGAGCGGCTGGAGGTGTCCGAGCGGACCGTGCAGCGCGACGTCGCCGAACTGGTCGCGGCGGGCGTGCCCGTGGTCTCGGTGCGCGGCACGGCGGGCGGTTACCGCATCGCCGACGGCCACCGGCACCGCACGAGCGGGCTGTCCGCGGCGGAGGCGGAGGCCGTCACGTTCCTGGGCCTGGGCGGCGTCGCGCAGGACCTGGGGTTCGCCGACGTGGTGGGCGGCGCGCAGCTGAAGCTGCTGGCGGGCACCACCCCGGAGGGCCGCGAGCGCGCCCACCGGGTGGCCTCGCGCTTCCACCTGGACACCGACCGGTGGTTCGGCACGGCGGAGCCGGCACCGGCCCTGCTGGCGCTGGCGCGCGCGGTGTGGGACGAGCGCCGGGTGCGGGTGCGCCACCACCGCCGCACCGGCGAGCGCACCGAGCGGGTGCTGGACCCGCTGGGGCTGGTCCTGAAGGGCGAGTGGTACCTGCTGGCGCAGCGCGACGGCGAGCTGCGCACCTACCGGGTCTCGCGCCTGGCCGAGGTGGAGGTGCTCGACGAGGCGGCGCGGCGGCCGGCGGGTTTCGACCTGCACCGCGCCTGGCGCGAGCACCTGGCACGGGCCGAGGCGGCGCGCGAGGCGCTGGAGGTGACGGTGCGGGCGCACCCGCGGGCGCTGCCGGGGCTGCGGCGGGTGGCGTCGGCGGCGGCGCAACCGCACCTGCCGGTGGTCGCCGACGGCCTGCCGGTGGACGCGGCGGGCCGGGTGGAGGTGCGGGTGGGTTTCGACGCGCGCGAGTGGGCGCTGACGACGCTGCTCGGTCTCGGTGCGGACGTGGAGGTCCTGGCGCCGGCGGACGTGCGGGAGGCCGTCGCCGCGAGAGCGCGGGCGACGGCCTCCCTGTACGAGCAGGGCCCCTCACCGCTGCTGCGGTGAGGGGCCCTGACGGCGTGGATCAGCTGCGGGCGGCGCGGTCCATCCCGGGGCGGACGTCGAGGGTGTCGTCGTCACCCTCGACCTCCTTGGCGAGCAGACCGGAGCCGATGGCCCAGATCGCCGCACCGAGGATGCCGACGTAGACGCCGATCTCCGGGGTGAGGGCGTCACCGCGCTCCAGCCCACCCATGGGGTGCACGGCGAAGGCGATGCACTGCAGGGTCGTGGCCAGCGCCACGGCCATGGAGGCCAGGGTCAGGCCGCGGTGCTGACCGCGGCGGGCGCGCTTGTGGGCGTACGCCAGCGCCAGCAGGAAGCCGATGCCGAGGTAGGCGGTGAAGGGCACGAGGGAGTCGGTCTCGTAGCCGACGCGCCCCTGGGCGGTGCCCTCGAACTGCACCCAGTCCAGGAACGGGGAGATGTTGAGGACGACGACGCCGAGGGCGGCGACACCGAGGCCCTTGCCGCTGGCGCGGCGGGTGTCGCGGGCGAGGTCGTTCGGTCCGGTCGTTGCCATGTGGTCTCCCGTGGTTCGTCGTGCGGGGCCCTCGTCTGCTGACGGGGGTCTTTCGTCGGTGGGGAGCGCGTTCCCGCGGCGCGGTGGGCGCCGTGGGCCGTCAGCCCGGCGTTTCGACTGCGGCGGTGCGCAGCGAGTGAGCCGCCCGGCGCGGCACCTGCTCGACCGCGGGCGGGAACGCTCGCTCCGGGAACAGTTGAACACCGCACGAGTGGGTCGGCAACTCAGGATCCCGCTGAGCACCCCGGCCCGGACCCGCCCGCGAACCCGACACGACCTGACGCCTTTCGCCCCTAGCGTGCCGATCGCCGCACTGCGGAGCACCCCACCGACGAGGAGGACACCGTGACCGGGACGAGCACCACCGAGACCACCGCCACGAGCACCACCAGCACGACCGCCCCCGCGGGCACCGACGAGCGCACCGTCTTCGTCCTGGCCGACGAGGCGCTGCTGGCCGTGGTGCGCCAGGTCCGCGAGGACCAGTGGGACCTGCGCACCCGCGGCGTCGTGACCACGAGCGACCCCGGCGCCGATCCGACGCTGCGCGAGCTCCTGAACTACCACGCCTACGACGACGCCTGGGTGCCGGCGATGCTGGCCGGGCGCACGATGGGCGAGGTCGGCGAGGACGCCCACCGCGGCGACCTGCTGGGCGCGGACCCGGTGGCCGCCTTCGAGCGCCTCGTCGAGGACGCGGTGGCCGCCGCGCAGGGGCTGGACGACCTGGACCGCACCGTGCACTGCTCCTTCGGCGACTACAGCGCCCGCGACTACCTGTGGCAGGTGATCTCCTTCCGCGCGCTGCGGGCGGTGGAGATCGCCCGGCTCGTCGGCGTGGACGACCAGCTCGAGCCGGAGCTGGTGGAGCCGCTGCTGGCGCACCTGCGGGTGCACGCCGAGGAGTGGCGCTCGTACGGCGTGTTCGGCCCGGCGCTGCCCGCGCCGGAGGGCGCCACCGCGCAGGAGGAGCTGCTGGCGCTGACCGGCCGCCGTCCCCGCTGACGGGCGTCCCCGGAGCCGGACGGCGCCGCCGGGGAAGCCTCGCGGGCCGGTCGTGGTTGGAGCGGGCATGAGCACTCAGGCACTGACCCTGGAGACGCACGACGAGACCGTCAAGGACGGCATCGTCCTCATCGACTTCTGGGCGGAGTGGTGCGGGCCGTGCCGCCAGTTCGGCCCGGTGTTCGAGCGGGCGTCGGAGAAGCACGAGGACATCACGTTCACGAAGGTGGACACCGAGGACCAGCAGCAGCTGGCCGCCCGCTACGGCATCACGTCCATCCCGACGCTGGTGGCCTACCGCGACGGCATCCCGGTGTTCGGCCAGCCCGGCGCCCTGCCGGAGACGGCGCTGGAGCAGCTCATCGAGCAGGTCCGCGCCCTGGACATGGACACCGTGAAGCAGCAGTACGCCCAGGCGATGGAGCAGCAGCGCGCCCAGCAGCAGGCGCAGGCGGCCCGGGCGGCGCAGGCGCAGCGCACCGGCACCGCGGTGCGCGCCGGCACCGACCCGGCGGCGTTCTGACGCCCTGACGTCCCACCCGCGCGGCACGGCGAACGGCCCCGCACCCCCTCTGCCGGGGGTGCGGG
>NZ_JBJLSE010000083.1:0-17949 GCF_050871845.1 Kineococcus arenarius subsp. arenarius | reverse complement strand
GGTGATCAAGGAAGTTGCAACATCCTTGATCACCGCAGGAGTGGGAGGGCTGTGGTGCGGGACACCCCGCGCAGGGGAGGAGCCGCAGGGTCACCGGTGTTGAACAGGACGTGCCGAGCGAGCAGCTCACCCGTCCCCGCCCGTGGACCCCCACCACCGTCTACGCCACCGCCTCCGCGCAGGCCGAGCCGCACGGCCGCGCCATCCTGGACCGCCTCGCCGCCGCCGGCGTGCAGGACGTCCGCCTGCTGAGCGGCGACCGCCTGCCCGGCCTGCGCGGCGCCGACGAGCGCGCCACCTACGCCGCCGCCAAGCGCACCCTCGCCGTCGTCACCAGCGCCGCCTCCAAGCGCCGGCCCACCCCGATCCCGCCCAGCGCGGACTTCGCGTTCCCGATCGCCGAGGGGTGCCCCGGGCACTGCCAGTACTGCTACCTCGCCGGTTCGCTGTCCGGCCCGCCGATCACCCGCGTGTACGCGGACCTGCCCCGGGTCCTCGCCGGCCTGGACGAGGTCGTCGGCACCGGCTCGGTGACCTCCGGCACCGCCGCGCGCGGCCACGAGGGCACCACCTTCGAGGCGTCCTGCTACACCGACCCGCTCGCCGTCGAGCACGTCACCGGTTCGCTGGCCGCCACGGTCGCGCACTTCGGCACCCACGACTGGCCCGGCCCCGTCCAGCTGCGCCTGACGACGAAGTACGACGACGTCGACGGCCTGCTCGGCCTGCCGCACGGCGGGCGCACCCGCGTGCGCGTCTCCGTGAACGTCCCGCAGGTCGAGCGATTCGAGGGCGGCACCGCCCGGGTGGGCGCCCGGCTGCGCGCGCTGGGGCGCCTGGCCCGCGACGGCTACCCCGTGGGCCTGACGATCGCACCGATCATGCCGGTGGAGGACTGGCGCCGCGCGTACGGCGAGCTGCTGGCCGCCGCAGCGGCGGAACTGGCCGACGTGCCGGGCCTGGACCTGACGGTGGAGTGCATCACCCACCGGTTCACCCCGAGGAGCAAGGAGGTGCAGCTCGGCTGGTACCCGCGCACGAAGCTGGACCTCGACGAGTCCACCCGCACCCGCAAGCACGGCAGGTTCGGCGCGGTGAAGCACGTGTACGACGCCGGCACGATGCGCGAGCTGCGCTCGTGGTTCGAGCAGGCGCTGGCCCGCGAGCTGCCCGCGGCCCGGTACCTGTACTGGACGTGAACGCGCCCGCGGGGCGCGCCGCACCCGCACGGGCCGTTGAGCCCGGCGCCCCCCGTGCCGAGGTTGCAGGGGTGGACCCCGCCCGCGAGCACGCCGCGCTGCTGGCCGAGCTGCTCGAGCTGAGCGCGCGCCCGGCCGCGCCCGCCGACGTGCTGGCGCTCGCCCTCGCGCACCTGGGGCCGCCCGGTGCCGTGGTGGGCGCCGCGGTGCGCACCGCGGGGGAGGACGGTCCCGAGGAGGTCCGCGCCGGCGCGGTCACCGGCTCCGGGCGGCTGCGCGCCCCGCTGCTCCTGGGCGGGGGCGAGCTGGGTGAGCTCACCCTCGTGACCGGTGACGGGCCGCCGCCGTCGCCGCACGTCGTGGCGGTGCTCGCGCACCACCTCGCCGTCGTCGTGGGCACCGCGCTCCTGCAGCGCGAGCGCGAGTTCGACGAGACCGCCGCGGCCGCGGTGCGCCGGCTGTTCGAGGAGGGCGTGCGGGCCGCGAGCGTCGGGCAGGCCGCCCGCCTCCTGGCGCGCGTGACCGCCGAGGTGTTCGGCACGGAGCGCGCGGCGGTGCACGTCACCGACGCCGACGGGGTCATCCGCACCGTCTACGGCGTGGGCGTGCCCGACGCGGTGGCCGCCGAGCTGGACCGCTGCCTGGTGGGCCGCCGCGCCGACGCCTCGCCGGTGTGGCGGCGGGCCGAGCGCGACCGGGGCCCGGTGCTGTCCTGCGACGCCGCGCGCGACCCGCGCCGCACCGGCGGGTTCGCCGAGGTGATGGGTCTGCGCTCGTACGCCGCGATGCCGCTGCTGTCGGCGAGCGGGCCGGTGGGGATGGCCGTGTGCGGGGACGTCAGCCGCACGCGCGCGTGGACGTCGCGGGAGCGCGAGCTGGCGCGCCGGCTGGCGCTGCAGGGGGCGCTCGTGGTCGACAGCGCCCGGATGCGCCAGGCCGAGCGCGCCCACCTGGCCGAGGTCACCGCGCTGGCGCGCACGGACGCCCTGACCGGTCTGCCGAACCGCCGCGCCCTGCTGGAGGCCCTGGAGGACGTGTGCGCGGCAGCGGACCCGGCGGCGCTGCTGCTGGTGGACCTCGACGGCTTCAAGCAGGTCAACGACACCCTGGGTCACCACGCGGGCGACGTCCTGCTGCAGCAGGTCGCCGCCCGCCTGCGGGCCGTGGTCCCGGTGCCGGGCCTGGTCGCCCGCCTGGGCGGGGACGAGTTCGCCGTCCTGCTGCGCGGTGAGCCCGGGCGGGTGGTGGACGCCGGTTCCGCGCTGGCCGTGGCCCGCCGGCTGGAGCGGGTCGTCGCCGAGCCGGTGGTGGTGGACGGCCGCGACGCGCGCGTCGGCGCGAGCGTCGGCGTGGCGCCGCTGCCCGCGGGGGCGGGCGCGGCGGCGGTGCCCGGGGTGCTGCGCGCGGCGGACGAGGCGATGTACCGCTCCAAGCGCGCCGTCGCCGGCCCGGTGGTGGCGCAGGTGCCGGTCGCGGGGTGACCGCCGCCCGCGACGGGTGCGGGAGGATGACCGGTGTGACCCCCGCTCCCGTCGTGCCCCCGTTCGGCCTGCTCCTGGACGTCGACGGGCCGGTCGCCAGCCCCGTCACCCGCACGGTCAGCGCCCCGGGCCTGCTGGACAGCCTGCTGGAGCTGCTGGCCGCGGGCGTCCCCGTGGTGTTCAACACGGGTCGCTCGGACCACTTCCTGCGCCAGAACGTCGTCGCGCCGCTGCTGGCGGCGGGGCTGCCGGCGGCGTCGCGGCTGCACGCGGTGTGCGAGAAGGGCGCGGTGCACTTCTCGATCACCGCCGACGGTGCCGGCCCGCTGCACGTGGACGCCGACCTGGCGGTGCCGCCGGCGGCGGTGGAGGCGCTGGAGTCGATGGCCCGCCGCGACTTCGCGGACACC
Organism: Kineococcus arenarius subsp. arenarius; assembly: GCF_050871845.1. Classification (NCBI taxonomy): domain Bacteria; kingdom Bacillati; phylum Actinomycetota; class Actinomycetes; order Kineosporiales; family Kineosporiaceae; genus Kineococcus; species Kineococcus arenarius. The sequence goes on along the minus strand of NZ_JBJLSE010000083.1, from coordinate 14,859 downwards.
ATGTTCGTGGACCCCGGCAAGCACGCGATGGTCTCGATCGAGCAGCGCCTGGAGGTGCCCAGCGCCGACTACCTCGCCGCGCAGGAGCGCTTCGACGCTGCCGCGGTGGAGATCATGGCGGGCCTGGGCATGGGCGTCGAGCGCCGCGGCGAGCGCCGGCCGGACGCCGCCGGCCGGGTGGGCTGGCGGGTGGACCCCACGATCATCTCCACCGACGTGGAGTCGGTGCTGCTCGGCAAGGACCGCGGCGCCGAGACGGCGCTGCGGCTGCTGGCGGCCGACGGCCCGCTGCCGGCCGCGTGGCGCACCGCGGGGGACTCGCGCACCGACTACGCGATGGCGGACTGGCTGCACGCGCAGGGGTACGCCGTCGCCCACGTCGACGTCCGCCCCGCCGACGGGGTGCCGGACACGCCCTACCCCGTGCTGGCGTCCTGGAACAGCGTGCACGACGAAGCGGGAGCGGCGTGGCTGGCGCGGCTGGCGGCGGTGGTGCGCGGCGAGGCGGCCGACGACGCGGGTTTCGACGAGCACCTCGTGGCCTGAGCCCCTGTGCGCATACTGGGCGTGTGGAGTCGACTGCGCTGAGTCCGTGCCGCAGCGGGCTGCCGGTGCGCGCCCTCTCCTGCGCCGCGGGCCCGGACGCGGTGCGGCGTCCGTGAGGGACCCCTCCGCCCTGCGCGCGGCGGTCGCCGACCCCGCCCGCCTGGCCGCCCTCGACGCGTGCGGGCTGGACGGGTGCGGCACCGACCCCGACCTGGAGGGCGTGATCGCCCACGTGGCGGGCGTGCTGCGCGCTCCGGTGGCGGCGCTGGAGCTCGTGCGCCCCGATCGGCAGTGGTTCCCCGCCGAGCGGGGCCTGCGCTGGGCGAGCTCCGAGGTGCCCGACGAGCTGTCCCCCGGAGCCCACGTGGTCGCCACGGGCACCGCCCTGAACGTGGCCGACGCCCGCGGCCACCCCGTCTTCCGGCACCACCCCCTCGCGGCGCGCGGCCTGGTGCGCTCCTACCTGGGCGTGCCCCTCGTCGACGAGGACGGCTTCGTGCTGGGCGCGCTGGCGGTGGCCGACCGGCACCCGCGGCGGTTCAGCGCGGCCGACCGCGAGGTCCTGCGCAGCCAGGCGCACCTGGTGCGCACGCTGCTGGCCCTGCGCCGCCGGGTGCGCGCCCACGAGCGCGACGCCCGCCTGCTGGAGGCCCAGCGCGACGTGCTCGAGGCGGTCGCGGCCGGGCAGCCGCTGCCGGCGGTCCTGGACCGGCTGGCCCGGCACGTCGAGGCGCTGCTGGGGCCGGACGTCCTGTGCTCGGTGCTGCTGGCCGGCGAGGACGGCACCACGATGCGCGACGGCGCCGGGCCGAGCCTGCCGGCCGCCTACCGTGCGGCCGTGGACGGCCTGCCCGTCGCCGAGGGCGTCGGCTCCTGCGGCACCGCGCTGCACCGGCGCGCACCGGTCGTCACCCGCGACATCGCCACCGCTCCCGAGTGGGGCACGCACCGCGCGCTGGCCGCCGAGCACGGCCTGGCGTCGTGCACCTCCCTGCCGGTGCTGGCCGAGGACGGCACCGCGCTGGGCACGTTCGCGCTGTACCGCCGCAGCCCCGGGGCGGTGCCGCTGGACGGCGTGGTCCCCGCCCTGCGGGACCTGACCCGGGTGGCGATCGAGCGCGACCGCTCGGCGCGGGAGCTGACCCGGCTGGCCACCCGCGACACGGTGACGGACCTGCTGAACCGCACCGCGTTCCTCGCCGCCGCCCGGTGCACCCTGGCCGACGTCCCCGCGCCCGGTGCGGTCCACGCGGTCCTGCTGGCCGACGTGGACCACTTCAAGATCGTCAACGACTCCCTGGGGCACGCGGCCGGCGACGCCTACCTGCGCACGGCGGCCGACGCGCTGCGCTCGGCGCTGCGCCCGCACGACGTCCTGTGCCGCTTCGCCGGCGACGCCTTCACCGCCGTCCTGCCGCACGTCGACCCGGGCGCCGCCCTGGAGGTGGCGGAACGGGTGGGGGCGTGCTTCACCGTCCCGGTGCGCGTGCCCGGCCACGTGCTGCACCTGACGGCCAGCACGGGCCTGACCACCACGGCGCTCAGCGGCACGGCCGACCTGGACGTCCTGCTGCGCGACGCCGACGAGGCCATGCACGTCGCCAAGCGCTCGGGCCGTTCCCGGGTGCGGGTGTACGACGCGGAGATGCAGCGGTTCGCCGCGGCCCGGCTGGGCACGGCGCTGGCCCTGCGCGACGCCGTGGGCACCGACCAGTTCTCCCTGCACTACCAGCCGGAGGTCGAGACCGTCACCGGGCGCCTGGTCGGGTTCGAGGCGCTGCTGCGCTGGACGAGGCCCGGGGTGGGGCCGGTGCCGCCGGCGGAGTTCATCCCCGTCGCCGAGGGCAGCGGGCTCATCGCCGAGCTGGGCCGGTGGGTCCTCACCTCCGCCTGCCACCAGCTGGCCCGGTGGCGCGCCGAGCACCCCTCGGCGCGCGACCTGACGGTCTGGGTGAACGTCTCCCCCCACCAGTTCGGCGACGAGGGGTTCGCCGACGAGGTCGTCGCCGCCCTGGAGGCGGCGGGCGTGCCCGGCACCGCCCTCGGCCTGGAGATCACCGAGTCCGCCCTCATGGTGGACGAGGCGGCGGCCCGCTCGATCCTGACCCGGTTGCGCCGCCTGGGCGTGCGCGTCGCCGTGGACGACTTCGGCACCGGCTACTCCAGCCTGTCGACGCTGCGGACCCTGCCGGTGGACGTCGTCAAGGTGGACCGCTCGTTCACCAGCCGCCTCGGGGACGGCCCCGGCGACGTGCGCATCGTCGACGCGATCGTGGCGGTGGCGCACGCGCTGGGCTTGTCGGTCGTCGCCGAGGGCGTCGAGCACGAGCACCAGCGCGACGTGCTGCACGCCCTGGACTGCGACCTGGCGCAGGGCTACCTGTTCGGGCGGCCGGCTCCTCCGGAGTTCTTCGAGCAGGCCCTCGCGCTGCGCGAGCGCACCCCGGCCGACGGGTCCCCGGCCGCTCGCGCGGACGCCCGGCACGGGCGGAGCCCCGCGGCGCCCGGGCGCGCTTAGAGTTCCCCCGTGGCTCGCGTCGACACCCAGTACGAGGACCTGCTGCGCCACGTCGCGGCGAACGGCACCCCCAAGGCCGACCGCACCGGCACCGGCACCCGCTCGTGGTTCGGCGCGCAGCTGCGCTACGACCTCTCGGCGGGCTTCCCGCTGATCACCACCAAGCGGGTGCACTTCAAGTCGGTGGCGCTGGAGCTGCTGTGGTTCCTGCGCGGGGACGGCAACGTGCGCTGGCTGCAGGAGCGCGGCGTGACGATCTGGGACGAGTGGGCCGACGCGGACGGCGACCTCGGCCCCGTGTACGGCGTGCAGTGGCGCTCCTGGCCCACCCCGGACGGCCGGCACGTCGACCAGATCGCCCAGGTGCTGGACACGCTGCGCACCGACCCGGACTCGCGGCGCATGGTCGTCTCCGCCTGGAACGTCGGTGAGCTGGAGCGGATGGCGCTGGCACCGTGCCACGCGCTGTTCCAGTTCCACGTGGCCGACGGGAAGCTGTCGTGCCAGCTGTACCAGCGCTCGGCCGACCTCTTCCTCGGCGTGCCGTTCAACATCGCCTCCTACGCGCTGCTGACGCACCTGGTCGCCGCCGAGGTCGGCCTGGAGGTCGGCGACTTCGTGTGGACCGGCGGCGACGTCCACGTCTACGACAACCACGTCGAGCAGGTCGCCGAGCAGCTCAGCCGCGAACCGCACCCGTTCCCCGCGCTGCGGGTGGCGCCCGGGCCGCTGCTCGAGCGCGAGTGGACGGACTTCGAGCTCGTGGACTACGTGCACCACCCCGCCATCAAGGCGCCGGTCGCGGTCTGAGCGGTGCGCGCGACGGGGGAGCGGGCGTGATCGGCCCGTGATCGGCCTGGTGTGGGCGCAGTCGCCCGACGGCGTCATCGGCGACGGCGGGCGCCTGCCGTGGCGGGTCCCGGAGGACCTGGCGCACTTCAAGCGGCTGACCGCGGGCGCCACGGTCCTCATGGGCCGCGCGACGTGGGACTCGCTGCCGCCGCGGTTCCGCCCGCTGCCCGGGCGGCGCAACGTGGTCCTGACCCGCGACCGCTCCTGGAGCGCCGAGGGGGCCGAGGTCGCGCACGACCTGGACGCCGCCCTCGACGACGCGCTCGACGGGGGCGACGTGTGGGTGGCCGGGGGCGGTCAGGTGTACCGGGCGGCGCTGGCGCGCGCCGACCTCCTCGTCGTCACCGACGTCGACGTCCGCGTGCCCGGTGACACCACGGCTCCGGAGGTCGGCGACGGCTGGGTGCTCACCTCGCAGGAGCCGGCCGACGGCTGGGCGACCTCCAGCGCGGGGCCGCGGTTCCGGATCAGGACCCTGCGGCGCGCGACGGGCTGAACCGCCGGCCGGCCCCTCGCGCGTGCCGCCGCCCCGTGCGACCGTGGGGGTGTCGGCCCGGTGCCCGGGCCCCGTGCGAGGAGGTCCGCGATGACCGTTCTGGTGTCCCTCGTCGTCATCCTGCTGGTCGCCGCGCTGGTGGGCCGCACCGTGGCGCGCTCGCGCCCGGGGGCCCGGCCGCGCCGCGCCGAGCCGCGCGCCGGTCTGGGCGTCGAGCTGCCGGACGTGCTCGGCGAGCGTCGCACCCGTCCCGGCGGCCGCTGACGCGCTGAGCCCGGCGTGCCGCCCGGCGGTTCAGTCCACGTCGACGCCGAAGTCCTGCGCGATGCCGCGCAGCCCGTTCGCGTAGCCCTGCCCGACGGCGCGGAACTTCCACTCCGCCTCGCGCCGGTACACCTCGCCGAACACCATGGCGGTCTCGGTGGAGGCGTCCTCGGACAGGTCGAAGCGCACGACCTCCTCGCCCGTGGCGCGGTCCACGAGCCGGATGAACGCGCCGTGCACCTGCCCGAAGCTCTGCCGGCGCGCCTCGGCGTCGTGGATGGACACGGCGAAGACGATCCGCTGGCACTGCGGCGGCACGGACAGCAGGTTCACCTCGACGACCTCGTCGTCGCCCTCGCCCTCGCCGGTGCGGTTGTCGCCGGTGTGCCGCACGGCCCCCTCGGGGCTGGCGAGCTGGTTGTAGAAGACGAAGTGGGCGTCGGAGAGGACCTTGCCGCCGGCGCCGAGCAGCAGCGCGCTGGCGTCCAGGTCGAAGTCGACGCCGGTGGTGGTGCGCACGTCCCAGCCGAGGCCGACGGCGGCCTCCGTCAGGTTCGGCGCCACCTTCGTCAGCGACACGTTGCCGCCCTTGGCCAGCGTCACGCCCATCCCGGTCCTCCTCGCACGTGGGTCCTGCCGCGACGCTACCGGCGCGGGCCGGGCGGCACCCGGTGGGCCCCGCGGGGACCGGGCCCGCGGGAACAACGTCCCGGGGCAATCGCTTGACCCGAGGGCCGGCGAACGGTCCCCGGTGCCCCGCCCGCACCGATCCCGAGGAGAGCCGTGCCCCTGCTCCGCCGCCTGCCCGAGCGGGCCGCCTTCTGGCTGGTCGCCGCCACCCTCGCCCTGCTCGTGTCCGCCTCCTCGGCGCCCTCGCCGGTCTTCCCCGTCTACCAGCAGGAGTGGGGCCTGAGCGCGACGACCGTCACGGTCGTCTTCGCCGTCTACGCCGGCACCCTGCTGCTGGCGCTGCTGACCGTCGGCTCGCTCTCGGACCACCTGGGCCGGCGCGCCGTCGTCCTGGCCGGTCTCGCCGGCGTGCTCGTCGCGCTGGCCGGGTTCCTCCTCGCCGGCTCCGCCGCGTGGCTGATCGCCGCCCGCGCCCTGCAGGGCATCGGCACCGGTGCCGCCATCGGGGCCCTCGGCGCGTGGCTGCTCGACCTCGGCGGGCCGCGCGCCACCCTCGCCCAGACCCTCAACGGCGCCGCCCCGCCGGTCGGCCTCATGGTCGGGGGCCTGGGCGCCGGCCTGCTCGTGCAGTACGCGCCCGCCCCCGCCCGCCTCGTCTACGGCGTGCTCGCCGTCCTGCTGGTCGCGTGCGCCGCCCTCCTGCTCGCCGCCCCGGAGACCTCCCCGCGCACCCCCGGCGCCCGCGCCTCCCTCGCGCCGTCCGTGCGGGTGCCCGCCGCCACCCGGCCCGTGCTGGTGGCGCTGGCCCCCGCCCTGACCGGCAGCTGGGCCCTGGGCGGGCTGTTCCTCGGACTGGGCCCCTCGGTCGCCGCGGGCGTGCTGGGCCGCACCGACCACCTCGTCGGCGGCCTCGTGGTCGCCAGCCTCACCGGCACCGGTGCGCTCGTGGGCGTCCTGACCCGGAACCTGCCGGCCCGCCGGGTGGCCGTCGCCGGCTCGGCCGCGTTCCTGGTCGGCCCCGCCCTGCTGGTGGTGGCCCTGCAGCAGGCGTCCACGCCGCTGTTCTTCACCGCCTCGGTGGTCTCCGGCCTCGGCTTCGGCGCCGCCTTCCAGGGGGGCCTGCGCGCCGTCGTCGCCACCGCCCCGCCCGCCGAGCGCGCCGGCGTCCTCGCCGCCGTCTACGTCATGTGCTACCTCGCCTTCGGCGTGCCGTCGGTCGTCGGCGGCCTGCTCACCCCGCTCGTGGGGTTGCGCACCGTCGCCGAGGGCTACGCCGTCCTCGTCGCGCTCCTGGGCGCCACGACCCTGCTCCTCGCCGCACGCGCTGCGCGGCGCACCCCCGCGGCCGCCGTGCCGGCCCAGCGCCGCGAGGCGACCGGCCGCGGGCCGGCGGTGCGCCGGTGAGCACCCCGGGCTGATCCGGTTCAGCACCGGCCCGGCGACGACGCGCAACCGGGGAGACTCCCGGCGCCGCCCGCCCTACTGTGGAGGGGACGGCCGGCGCCCCGCCCCGTCCTGCTCCGCCCGACGGCGCGCGGTGCACCACCTCACCAGGCCCTCGAGGACCGCCCCCGGATGACCGCGCTGCCCACCTCGCACCCCCAGACCTCCCCCGCCCGCAGCACCTCCACGTTCGGTCTCGTGCTGCTGCTCGGCACCATGGCCGCGCTCGGCGCGGTCACCATCGACCTCTACCTGCCGTCGCTGCCGCAGGTCGCCGACGACCTCGGCACCACCGCCGCGAGCGCGCAGCTCACCATCACCGGCGTGCTCGTGGGGTCCGCCCTCGGGCAGCTCATCAGCGGCCCCCTCAGCGACGCGTACGGCCGGCGCCGTCCCGCGATCGCCGGCTTCGGCGTCTACGTCGTGGCGGCCCTGCTGTGCGCGGTCGCCCCCGACCTGCCCTCCCTGGTCGCCGCCCGCTTCCTCGCGGGGATGGGTGCCGCCGCCGGCTCGGTCGTCGGCATGGCGATCATCCGCGACCTGTTCACCGGTCCGGCCGCGGCGCGGCTGATGTCCCGGCTGATCCTCGTCATCGGCGTGGCCCCGCTGTTCGCGCCCACGATCGGCGGTGCGATCGCCGAGCACACCGGCTGGCGCCCGGTGCTCGCGCTGCTGGCGGTGGCCGGCCTGCTGGTCCTGCTGGCCGTGTGGCGCCGGCTGCCGGAGACCCGGCCCGAGCTGGCCGCCGAGGTCCCCGCGCAGGCCTCCCGCGCCCCGTCCTCGGCCGCCGCTCGCGCGGTGCCGGTGACCCGCCGCCGCGGCGGGCGGGTGCTGCGCAGCTTCACCGGCTACGGAGCCCTCGTGCGCGACCGGCGCTTCATGGCCCTGGCGGTCGTGCCGGGCCTGGCGATGTCGGTGGTCATGAGCTACGTGGCCACCTCCCCGTTCGTCTTCCAGGAGGGCTTCGGGCTGAGCACCACCCAGTTCGCGGTCCTGTTCGCCGTCATGGGCGTCGCGCTCGTCGGCGGCAGCCAGGTCAACGCCGCGCTCGTGCAGCGGTTCGGCTCCCCGGCGCTGCTGCGGGTGGGCGTCACCGCGGCGCTGACGCTGTCGCTCGTGCTGGGCGGGGTCGTCCTGTCCGGCGTGGACGAGCTGCTGGCGTTCGTGGTCCCGCTGTGGCTGCTGCTGCTCACCCTGGGGCTGATCATGCCGAACGCGGTGACGATGGCCCTGGAGCCGTACGGCGCCAGCGCCGGTTCGGCCGCGGCGCTGGTGACGGCCCTGCAGTCCGGCGTGGGCGGCCTGGTCGGCGTCGTCACCGGCCTGCTGGGCGGTGACGCCGGCGCCATGGCCGCGGTGGTCGCGGTCGCCACCGCCCTGGCCCTGGTGCTGGTCACCGCGGTCGCCGCGGTGGACCGCCGCACCGCCGCGGCCCGCGCCTAGCTCGTCCGGGCCCGCGCCGGGGCGCACCCCCCGGCGCGGGCCTAGGCTCCGGTCATGAGCTCGATCACCGACCAGCGCCCGGCGGCCGAGGACGTCGACCCCTCGGTGCGCCCGCAGGACGACCTCTTCCGCCACGTCAACGGCCGCTGGCTGGCCACCGCCGAGATCCCCGAGGACCGGGCCGTCGACGGCGCCTTCGTGCGCCTGCGCGACCAGTCCGAGGCCGAGTGCCGGGCCATCGTGGAGGCCGCCGCCGCTGCCGCCGGGGACGGCTCCGCCGAGCCCGGCGGCGTCCAGCAGAAGATCGGCGACCTGTACGCCTCCTTCATGGACACCGAGCGCGCCGAGGCCCTCGGCGTGCGCCCCGTCGCCGCCGAGCTGGAGCAGGTCGACGCCGTGGCCGACCTGGACGGCCTGGTGCGGCTGCTGGGCCGCCTGGACCGCCTCGGCGTGGGCGGCCCGTTCGGGTACTGGGTGGACACCGACAACGCGAAGTCCGACGAGTACGTCGTCTACGTCACCCAGTCCGGCCTGGGCCTGCCCGACGAGTCCTACTACCGCGAGGAGCAGTACGCCGACCTGCGCGAGGCGTACGTCGCGCACGTGGAGCGGGTGCTGTCCATCGGCGGCCGCCCGGACCCGGCCGGCAGCGCGAGGCGCGTCCTGGAGCTGGAGACGGCGCTCGCGGCCCACCACTGGGACCGGGTGCGCAACCGCGACGCGAACGCCACCTACAACAAGCTCGACCGCGCCGGGCTGGCGGCGCTGCTGCCGGGCGTGGACCTGGCGGCCTGGCTGGGGGCCGCCGGCGTTCCGGAGCAGGCGTTCGCCGAGGTCGTCGTGCGCCAGCCGAGCTACCTGGAGGGCATGGCGCAGGTCCTGACGGGCACCCCCGTGCCGACCTGGCGCGAGTGGCTGAGCTGGCGGGTGCTGCACCAGGCCGCCCCGTACCTGCACGCCGAGCTGGTGGCCGAGAACTTCGCCTTCTACGGCACGACCCTGACCGGCGCCCCGCAGCTGCGGGAGCGGTGGAAGCGCGGCGTCGGCCTGGTGGAGGGCGTGCTGGGGGAGGCGCTGGGCGAGCTGTACGTCGCCGAGCACTTCCCGCCGGAGGCGAAGGCCCGCATGGAGGCGCTCGTCGCGAACCTCGTCGAGGCCTACCGGCAGGACATCGAGGCGCTGGACTGGATGACGCGCGAGACGAAGGACCGCGCGCTGGAGAAGCTGGGGAAGTTCACGCCCAAGATCGGCCACCCCGAGCAGTGGCGCGACTACTCCGCCCTGACGATCGAGCGCGACGACCTGCTGGGCAACGTCCGCCGCGCGTTCGCGTTCGAGGTGGACCGCGAGCTGGCCAAGCTGGGCGGCCCGGTGGACCGCTCGGAGTGGTTCATGACCCCGCAGACGGTCAACGCCTACTACAACCCGGGCATGAACGAGATCGTCTTCCCCGCGGCGATCCTGCGCCCGCCGTTCTTCTCCCTGGACGCCGACGACGCCGAGAACTACGGCGGCATCGGCGCGGTCATCGGCCACGAGATCGGCCACGGCTTCGACGACCAGGGCTCGAAGTACGACGGCGACGGCAACCTGCGCGACTGGTGGACCGACGCCGACCGCGAGGAGTTCGGGAAGCGCACCGCCGCTCTGATCGCCCAGTACGACGCCCTGGAGCCGCCCGAGACGCCCGGCAAGCACGTCAACGGCGCCCTGACCGTCGGCGAGAACATCGGCGACCTCGGCGGGCTGACCATCGCCCACAAGGCGTACGAGATCGCCCTGGCCGGCCGCGAGGCCCCCGTCGTGGACGGCCTCACCGGCCACCAGCGCCTCTTCGTCGGCTGGGCGCGCGTGTGGTGCGGCAAGGTGCGCCCCGCCGAGGTGGAGCGGCGCCTGGCGATCGACCCGCACTCCCCGCCGGAGTTCCGCTGCAACGCGGTGGTCCGCAACCTCGCCGAGTTCCACGAGGCGTTCGGCGTGCAGCCGGGCGACGGGCTGTGGATGGACCCGGCCGAGCGGGTGCGCATCTGGTGAGGCGCCGCTGACGGGCGGGCGCGCTCAGGTGGCCAGCGCCACCTGGTCGCGCCCGCCCGCCTTGGCCGCGTACAGCGCCCGGTCGGCGGCCAGCAGCAGGTCGTCGGGCGTCGTCCCGTGCTCGGGGCAGGAGGCGACCCCGGCGCTGATGGTGACGCGGACCTCGCTGCCGGCCACGCGCAGCCGGGCGCAGTCGGCCCGCAGCTCCTCGGCGCGCTCGGCCGCGGCTGCGGCGTCCAGGCCGGGCAGGACGACGACGAACTCCTCCCCGCCGTAGCGCACGACGTCCTCGGCGCGGGCGTGCTCGCGCAGGGCCGCCGCCACGGCGACCAGCACGGCGTCGCCGACGGCGTGTCCGTGGGTGTCGTTGACGGCCTTGAAGTGGTCGACGTCCAGCAGCACCAGGGCCAGGGGCCGTCCGGCGCCGGCGGCCGCCCGCAGCCGTTCGGTGAGGTCGTCGACGAAGCGGCGCCGGTTGCGCAGCCCGGTGAGGGGGTCGCGCGAGGCCTCCTCGGCGAGGTCGGCGCGCAGCTGCTCGATGGTCTCGACGTGCTGGCGCAGCTGCGCGTTGGCCTCCTCCAGGGCGCGCTGCTGGCCGCGCTGGGCGGTGATGTCGCGCAGCACGGCGACGCGGCCGAGCGCGTTGCCGCGGGGGTCGTGGATGCGCCGCACCCGCACGTCCAGGCTCACCGCGCCGAGCTGGACGACCTCCTCGCCCTCCCCGGCCCCGACGGCGGCGGCGAGGGCGGTCCCCACGACGGCCCCCAGCGGTGCACCGGTGGTGCCGGGGGCGCACCCGAGGAGTTCCAGCAGCGCCCGTGCCGCGGGGTTGAGGTCGACGACGCGGTCCTGCTCGTCGACGACGACGACGGCGTCCCCGAGCGTGTCGACGACGAGGCCCCGCGCGACGGGCAGCAGGTGCAGCAGGTCCTGGTGCAGCACGGAGAACGCGAAGAGCAGGCCGGTGACCGCGAAGACGGCCGGGGTGGGGTCGACGCTGAGCACGTCCGCGGGCAGCGCCACGGTGACGACGTTGACGACGGCCGGCGCGGCGATGGCCAGCAGCACGGTGCTGAGCTGCCGCCGCAGCGTCCCGCTGGCGTACCGGCGCTGCCGGACCACGACGGCCGCGCTCGCGGCGATGACCGCGTAGCTGTACAGCGCGTGCGCCCAGAAGAGCGGCCCGAGGGTGGTGTGGCGCACCACCGGGTCGCCGGTGTGCTCCACCGTGGCGTAGAACAGCCGCGTCGCGGGGTCGGCCAGCAGCGCCAGCTGCACCAGCAGGGGCTCGACGCACAGCACCAGCACCCGGCGGGCGGTGAGGCGGCGCCCGGTGACGGTGTGCGCGAACAGCCGGTTGGCGGCGACGGCACCGGTGATGCCGAGGTACTGCACGTGCACCAGGGCGTCGAGGACGGCGGGGCGCTGACCGCTGTTGAGCAGCACGACGGCCGCGGCCCACACGCTGACGGACACCAGGGACGCGGTCAGCGGCACGGCCGCCGGGGTCTGCGCGCGCCGGTGCCAGGTCAGCGCCGCGGTGACGGCGGTGACGACGGAGGCCAGGGCGACGACGAGCGTGAGGGCTGCCACCGTCCGGTCCGCTCCTCCCGCCGTGCCCACCGGTGTGCTCCAGCGGGTCGAGCTTCCCATCGGCCCGCGGGGGGCGCAGGTGGACCACCCGTCCGGGTGGTCCACCCGTCAGCGCTGCGGCGGTCCGGGGGGCAGCCGGGGGTGCAGCAGGTGGGCCACCAGGGCGGTCCAGCCGGTCTGGTGGGTGGCCCCGAGCCCTTCGCCGGTGTCCCCGTCGAAGTACTCGTTGAACGTGGGGTGCTCGCGCCACAGCGGGTCGTCGCTGGCCTCGATGCGGCTGCCGTCGGCGGGACGCCGCCCGTCCACGGGGCGGAACAGCGAGACGAGGCTGTCGTCGACGAGGTCGGCGGCCTGCACGAGGTTGATCCGCCGGCCGGAGCCGCGGGGGTGCTCGACGGTCACCTCGTCGCCGAAGAACCGCCCGTAGGTGCGCAGCTTGTCGGCGAGGAGCACGTTGACGGGGAACCAGACCGGCCCGCGCCAGTTGGAGTTGCCGCCGAACAGCGCGGTGCGCGACTCGCCGGGCTCGTACACGATCGAGGAGTGCTGCCCGCTGACCTCGGTGGTGATGTGCTCCTTGACGGCGGCGGACAGCGACCGGATCCCGTAGTCGGACAGGAACTGCCCGGGGTCGAACATCCGGTCCAGGATGCGGGTCAGCCGCGGCTTGTCGAGCAGCGAGAGCAGCATCTGCCGCCCGTCGCCGTCGGGGCCGGTGCGCGTCAGCAGCGGCAGGGTCAGCTCGGGTCGCCGGCGCTGCAGCCAGCGCAGCCGCGCGGTCAGGTCGGGGCACTCCTCGGAGATCCACGAGGGGACCTCGGTGGCGCCGAGGATGGGCAGCAGCCCGACCATGGAGGGCACCCGCATGGGCTCGGCGGTCCCGTCGGGGTGCAGCAGGACGTCGTAGAAGAAGCCGTCGGACTCGTCCCAGAGCGTCACCTCCTGGGAGCCGAAGGACATCATGGCCTGCGCGATCGACAGGAAGTGCTCGAGGAACTTCGTCGCGGCGTCCTCCCACGCGGGGTCGTGCCGCGACAGCTCCAGCGCGATCTTGAACATCTGCTGGCAGTAGAACGCCATCCAGCTGGTGGCGTCGGACTGCTCGAGCCGGTACCCGGGGGGCAGCTGGGCGGAGCGGTCGAACAGGCCGATGTTGTCCATGCCGAGGAAGCCGCCCTCGAAGAGGTGGGAGCCGTCGGCGTCCTTGCGGTTGACCCACCAGGAGAAGTTCAGCAGCAGCTTCGTGAAGACCCGCACGAGGAAGCCCTGGTCGCGGTAGCCGTCCAGGCGGTAGACGTGCCAGGCGGCCCAGGCGTGCACGGGCGGGTTGACGTCGCCGAAGGCCCACTCGTAGGCGGGCAGCTGCCCGTTGGGGTGCATGGACCACTCGCGGAGCATGAGGACGAGCTGCTCCTTGGCGAACTCGGGGTCCACGTGCGCCAGCGGGATGCAGTGGAAGGCGAGGTCCCAGGCGGCGAACCAGGGGTACTCCCACTCGTCAGGCATGGAGATCACGTCGGCGAGCGCGAGGTGGCGCCACCCGGTGTTGCGGCCTCCACGGGCTCGCCGCGACTCCGGCGCCGGATCGGTCCACGGGTCGCCGTCCAGCCACTGCCGCACGTCGTAGCGGTACAGCTGCTTCGTCCACAGCAGCCCCGCGTAGGCGCGCCGGGCGATGTGCCGGTCGGAGGCGGTGAGCTGCGCGGGCAGGACGGTGTCGTAGAAGGTGTCGGCCTCGGCGGCGCGGTCGCGCAGGACGGTGTCGAAGCCGCTGCCGAAGGTGCTCCTGCCCGGGGGGTCCTGGGACAGCCGCAGCCGCACCTCGACGGTCTGCCCGGGCAGCACCTCGTCGAAGCGGTACCAGAAGGCCGCCTTCGTCCCCTGCAGCGCGGGGTTGACCGCGGAGGCGTCGCCGCGCACGATCCGCCGGTCGATGCCGTCCTTGGTGTGCGCGGCCGTGTTGCGCTCGGCGCCGAACAGCTCGACGGCGTTGGTCTCGTTCTCGCAGAAGAGCACCTCGGGGGAGCCCTCGGCGCACACGTAGTACCGCCCCAGGTGCCCGTGCTCGCACTCCACGGCCTCCAGGCCGCCGACGGAGAGCGTGGGGGGCAGGACCTGCGCGAGGGTGCCGCGCCGCTTGTCCCAGCCCCAGGACCACGTGTTGCGGAACCACACCTGCGGCACGAGGTCCAGCGGGGCGGGGTCCGGGCCGTGGTTGGTGGCGCTGATGACGGCGCAGACGTCGTCGGGCGACGCCTTGGCGTAGGTCACCTCGACGTCGAAGAAGCGGTTGCCGTCCAGGACGCCGGTGTCGCCGAGCTCGTACTCGCGCTCCTCCCGGCTGCGCCGGGCGTTCTCCTCGCGCAGCAGCGCGTACGGGAACTCCGCCTGCGGGTAGCGGTACAGCCACCGCATCCAGCTGTGCGAGGGCGTGCCGTCCACGGCCCACCAGTACTCCTTGACGTCCTCGCCGTGGTTGCCCTCCCCGTTGGTGAGGCCGAAGAGGCGCTCCTTGAGGACGGGGTCCCGCCGGTTCCACAGCGCCACCCCGAGGTTGAGGAAGCCGAAGCGGTCGCAGATGGCGCCCAGGCCGTCCTCGCCCCACCGGTAGGCGCGGGCGCGGGCGTGCTCGAACGGGAAGGCGGACCACGCGTCGCCGGAGGCCGAGTAGTCCTCGCGGACGGTGCCCCACTGCCGGCCGGCCACGTAGGGACCCCACAGGCGCCACGGTCCGTCGGGGCCGGGGGACTCGGCCATGCGCGCGTGCTCGGCGCTCGGCTGCCCCTGGTGGGGAGGCGTCTGGGGGGGCTGGTCCACCGCTCCATCCTGCCAACAGCGGCCTCCGCGTGCTGGGTGAGCGGTCGGCGGACCGGATCACGTTGCGTTGCAACGATTCTGTCCTCCATCCCGCTCCGGATTTGGTGGTTGGGCTCGGGGCGGCGTACTGTTCTTCTCGTCGCCCGGACGGGGCGGCCGCCGGGGCCGGGAGGCCGCGGGGGTCTGCTGCGGGTGGGTGGTGCGGCAAGCTTGATCGGGAATG
>NZ_JBJLSE010000082.1:0-17981 GCF_050871845.1 Kineococcus arenarius subsp. arenarius | reverse complement strand
GGGGGGGGGTGGGGGTGGGGGTGGGGTCACTGCTGCAGGAGGTAGACCTCCAGGCGCACCACGCCGGTCTCGGGGGAGGTGGCGTTGACCGCCCGCCAGAAGTCGCGCTTGGCCGAGCCGGCGAACACCGCGCCGGCGGCGGCGTCGAGCTGCGCGTTGACCCGCCGGGCCAGCGCCGTGCCCGCGGCGGGGTCGGACGCCGTGCCGAACGTCAGCACGAACGCCGCCCGGCGGCCCTGCGCCGCCAGCTCGCCGACCGCGCCGGCCACCGCCGCCCGCACCGCCTCGTCCGAGGCGTCGCGCAGCGGCAGCTCCAGCACCACCGGGGCCTGCGCCACCCCGTCGGCCGGGGGAGCGGGCGGGGCGGGCGGCGCCGGTTCCGGGGTCGGCACCGGGGTCGGCTCGGGGGCGACCACCGCGACGGGGGCGGGCGGCTCCGCGCCGGCGCTGACCGCACCACCGGCGGCCAGGCCGATGATCGTCATGGCCAGCAGCGCGTCCGCGAAGACCCAGCCGGCGAAGCTGTGCGAGGTGTCCCGGCGCCTCACGACGACACCCCCTGGTAGCGGCGGGCGAGCGCCGGGCTCAGCGTGCGGGCGGCGACGGCCACGAACTCCTCCTCCGGTTCGGCGTCCGCACCGCGGGCGGGCGGCACCCGGCCGGCGACCCGGGCAGCCGGCGGCGCAGCCGCCTGGCGCTCCGACGGGTAGCCGTCCGAGGGGTAGCCGTTCGCGGCGTAGCGCGCGGCGACCCGCTGCTGCGGCGAGGCGGCCTGCGCCGCCGGGGCGACCCGCGCGGCGGGAGCAGCGGAACGGGCCGCGGTGGGCTGGGCGGGCAGCTGGGCGGTCGGCTGCGCGGCGCGCGCCACGGGCTGGGCGGCCGGGCGCACCGGCCGCCGGACCGGCTGCGGCTCGGCCCTGCGCTGCTGCGCCACCTGCCGCCCCACCTCCCGCTCGACCTGCTGCTCCACCTGCCGCACCGCGTGCTGCACCGCCTGCTGCGCGGCCTCGTGCGCTGCCTGGTGAGCGGCCTCGCGGGCCGCCTCGCGCGCCGCGCGCTGCGCCGCCTGGGAGGCGGCCTGCTGCGGCGCGGCCTCCAGCAGGGCGCCGATGCTGCCGGTCAGCTCCTCCTGCATCATCCGGCTCGCGTCGCGGTAGGCGCGGTTCACCTGCCGCACGTGGTCGTCCTGCGCCATGGCGAGGGTCTCGCGCACGTTCGACGACACCGCCTCCTCCAGCGCCGCCCCGAGGCTGGCCAGCGCCCGGCCGGTGGCGTCGGCGTGCTCGTGCTGCACCGCCTCCAGCCAGCTCGGCACCCCGCGCATGTCGCGCGCGGCGGCGTCCAGGCGGGCCTCGACCCCGCGCCAGGTGTCCAGCACGGCGTTCTGCGCCTCCAGCAGGGCCGCCATCCGCTCGTCGTGGCGCAGCCGGCGCTGCTGCTCGTCGGCGGCGTCGTCCAGCCCACGCACCGCCGCGCCCAGGGCGCGCTCGGCGGCCTCGGAGGTGCGCTGCACGTCCGCGCGCAGCGTCTCCATCGTCCGCGCCGCCTGCGCCGCGGAGGCCGCGACGTGCTCGCTGAACGCGTCGCCGGTGACCGCGGTGACCTTCTCGATCGAGTCCAGCACGGTGCCCTGCAGGCGCTCCACGTGCGCGGCGGCCGTGCGGGTCAGTTCCGTGGTGACCTCCGCGGAGGCGGTGGAGATCTTCTCCACCGACTCGCGGGCGGTGGTGCTCAGGGCCTGCAGGTGGCCGGTGACCTGCTCGCCGAAGTCGGCGCTGTGCTTGCTCATCTCGCGCGCCGAGGCGGCCAGGTCGGCCATGGCGGCACGGGTCTCGGTGGACAGCAGCGTCACCGAGGAGGTGACGCCCTCCACCGCGCCCAGGACCCGGTCGCGGCTCTCGAAGCTCTCGCGCAGCGCCTCGGCGCTGGCCTTCTCCAGCTGGCCCAGCGAGCGTTCCAGGCGGTCGGTGGAATCGCGCAGCGCCGCGCTGTGCTGGGCGCGGTCGGCGGCGATCTGCTCGCGGTGGTTGCCCATCGCCTCGGTGACCGCGGACTCCAGGCGGGTCGCCGCCTCGGCGACGCGCTCACCGCCGGTGCTGGCCGCGCCGGCCGCCTCGATCGCGGTGGAGCTCGCGGCGCGCACGTGGGTGACCAGGTCGCTGGTGTCGGCGTGCAGGCGGATCGTCTCGGCGACCAGGCGCCCCAGCTCGGTCAGGCCGCGCTCGAAGTGCGCGCCCAGCTGCTCGGCGGCGTTGCTGCGGTGCGGGGCCAGGGCCAGGGTGGTGCGCGAGGCCAGCGCGCGCAGGCGGTGCCGGTGCGCGGCGTCGGCCGCGGCGGTCGCCTCGTCGTCGGCGCGGTGGCGGCGGTCGGTGGCGACGCTGACCGCGATGGCCGCGGCGATGAGCGCCACGGCGATCTCGGCGACGCGGTCCA
This sequence comes from Kineococcus arenarius subsp. arenarius, assembly GCF_050871845.1. Classification (NCBI taxonomy): domain Bacteria; kingdom Bacillati; phylum Actinomycetota; class Actinomycetes; order Kineosporiales; family Kineosporiaceae; genus Kineococcus; species Kineococcus arenarius. The sequence goes on along the minus strand of NZ_JBJLSE010000082.1, from coordinate 15,548 downwards.
GGGAGAAGAAGGTGCGTCCGCCGAAGCCGTCCAGCCACAGCTGCAGGAACGACAGGCCCTCCTCGGCCTCACCGGCGGCGGTCATGCGCCCGTAGGCGCGCCCGGCGAACAGCAGGCCCGCCCACGTGACCATGACGGGCGCGAAGACCAGCACGGTGCGCAGCGCGCCGGAGCGCAGCAGGCTGCGCCGCTCGCGCGCCGGGGCGCCGGGGCCGTCGACGTCCAGGACGGCGAACAGGTCGCAGTCGGCCCAGCGGCCCAGGTCGTCCTGCGCGCGCAGCGCGCCCTCCAGGGCGCGCAGGGTGCCGGCGCGGTGCTCCTGCTCCTCCTGCTCGGCGAGCGCGGCCACCTCCCCGGCCAGGTGCAGCAGGCCCTCGTCGAGGACGTGCGCGGGGGCGTGGGCGCCGGTGCCGGGGGCGGTGCCGGGCACGGCGGGCGACTGCTGCGGTGCCGGCTGGTCGTCGATGAGCGTCATGTCCTGCCTCAGGGTGGCTGACGGGGTGGTCGGCGCTCGCCGCGCTCGGCGGCGGGTCGATCGCTGCCCTCTTCTCGACGCACCCGGCGCACGGCTTGAGCACGCCGGGCGCACCGGCTGCTCCGCCCGGGCGGGGGAGGGTGCAGCGGCCTCGCCCGGTCGGGTTCGACGGCGCCCACGGGCGGTGACCGGCCGGCTCAGGGCTCGGCCGAACGGGTGGTGCTGGCGCGGATCGGCCCGGGAACCGGCCCCGGCGGGCCCCGCGCGCTCAAGGGGGTCGCCCGGTGGGCCGATTGAGTGCTCGGGTGCAGGAAGCACCGACAACCGGGCCAGGACGGCCACGTACGAGTTCAACGCCCCGGGCGGCAGGTGCGCCGGGGCCCGTCGAAGGGTGGTCCTGTGGCCGATCTCACCAGCGTCGCGCTGCACACAGCGCTGGACGGTCTGCAGGCGCGTCAGCGGGCCATCGCCGACAACATCGCCAACATCAACACCCCCGGCTACCTCGCCAACAAGGTCTCCTTCGAGGCCTCCCTGTCCCGGGCGGTCTCCTCCGGCGACGCCCGCGCCGCCGCGACCTCCGGCATCAGCACCGCCAAGTCGCTGGAGCCCACCCGCGAGGACGGCAACAACGTCAACCTCGACGAGGAGACGATCTCCAACATCTCCACCGGGTTGAGCTACCAGACGGCGCTGTCGGCGCTGAACTCCAAGTACACCCTGCTGCGCACCGCCATGGGCCGCGCCTGATGGCGCGCCCGGTCCGCCGCCCCGTGACCACCACCTGATCCGGAGCCCCGAACCATGAGCATCTTCGACGCGATCGGCATCGCCGGCACCGGCGTCACGGTGAACCGCAAGTGGATGGACGCCGTCAGCGACAACCTGGCCAACATCAACACCGCCACGCGCACCGACGAGGACGCGTTCGCCGCGCGCTACGTCGTGGCCACCGAGGCCGGTGACGGCAAGGGCACCCAGGTCGCCGGCATCCTCACCGGCAGCCCCGAGGGCCGCATGGTCCACGAGCCGGACAACCCGCTGGCCGACGAGAACGGGTACGTGAAGTACCCCGACATCGACATGAGCACGCAGATGACCAGCCTGATGATGGCGCAGCGCGCCTACCAGGCGAACCTGCAGACCATCACCGCGGCCAAGGACGCGTACCAGTCCGCCCTGCAGCTCGGGAAGGGGTGAGCGCGGTGAGCATCGAGTCGATCGGCGCCATCGGCAGCTCCCTCGGCACCCAGGCGGTCGGCTGGGGGCAGGGCCTGGAGAACACGGACAACGCCCAGATGACCCGCGGGGTCACCACCGGCGAGCAGACCATCACCGGCACCACGGGCATCGCAAACCTCGCCGGTGTCACCGGCACCACGGGCACCGGGGCGGTGGGCGACGCCTCCGGCACCGACTTCGCCACGCTGCTGTCCGGTGGCCTGGACAAGCTCCAGTCGGTGCAGTCGAACGCCGATGACCTGGCTGTGCGGGCCGCCACCGGCGACCTGACGAACGTGCACGACTACATGATCGCCAGCAACGAGGCGCAGCTGGCGACCCAGCTGACCGTGGCGGTCCGTGACAAGGCCGTCGAGGCGTTCAACGAGATCATGAGGATGCAGATCTGATGGCGAAGAGCAAGGGGCCCGCGGCGATCGTCGACGGCGCCAAGCGCTTCGGAGAGGGTTTCAAGACCTTCTCCGCCGGCCAGAAGGCCGTCGTCATCGCGGTCCTCGTCGCCCTCGTCGCCGGCGGGCTGGCGTTCTCCCGCTGGGCGGCCACGCCGACCTACGCGCCGTTGTTCTCCAACCTCTCGGGGACCGACGCCAGCGCCATCGTCGAGAAGCTGAAGGCCGACGGCGTGGCCTACGAGCTCGCCGACGGCGGCACCACGATCATGGTGCCGCAGGAGGTCGTCTACGACGAGCGCCTGGCCATGTCCGGCGAGGGCCTGCCCGCGGACACCGAGTCCGGCTACTCCCTGCTGGAGCAGTCCGGGGTGACCACCTCGGAGTTCGTGCAGCAGAAGGCGTACCAGCAGGACCTGTCCAACGAGCTGGAGCAGACGATCCAGTCCATCGACGGCGTCAGCTCCGCCGTCGTGAACCTGGCCATCCCGCAGAAGGACGTCTTCCTCGACGACCAGGACCCCACCACCGCCTCGGTGCTCGTCAAGCTCAAGCCCGGCGAGCAGCTCTCCAGCGACCAGGTCACCTCCGTGGTCAACCTCGTCGCCGGCGGCGTGGAGGGCATGGATCCCGCCAACGTCTCCGTCGTGGACGACAAGGGCCGCACCCTGTCCGCCGACGACTCCGGCAGCTCCGCGCAGCAGGAGAAGACCAGCGACTACAACGCCGCCCAGGGCGCGAACCTGCAGCAGATGCTGGAGAGCGTCCTCGGCGAGGGCAACGTCAAGGCCACCGTCAACGCGACGCTGAACTTCGACGACACCACCCGCAACTCCCTGGTGTACGAGCAGCCGGAGGAGATCGCCCCCCTGGTCAGCAGCACCGACGTCGAGACGTACACCGGCGGCGCTGCCGGCGCAGCCACCGGCGTGCTGGGCCCGGACAACATCCAGGTCCCCGCCGACGACGCTGCCGCCAGCGCGTACGAGAAGAGCTCCGAGACCCTCAACAACTCGATCAACCGCATCGAGACCACGACCAAGGAAGCCCCCGGGCAGGTCGAGCGCCAGTCCGTCGCCGTCGTCATCGACGCCGGCAACGCCGGTGCCGCCGACGTCAACGCGATCACCCAGCTCGTCACCCAGGCCGCCGGCCTGGACCCCGCCCGCGGCGACACCGTCACCGTGCAGAAGATCGCCTTCGACACCGGTGCCGCCGACGCGGCCGCCGAGGCCCTGGCGGCCGAGCAGGCGCAGGAGGAGCGCGACGCCCTCATCGGCTACGCCAAGACCGGCGCACTCGCCCTGCTGGTCCTGATCATGCTGATCGTGGTCCTGCTGGCCTTCCGCCGCCGCAAGGTGGAGACCGTGGACGTCCTGGACGTCGGTCCCATCGAGCTGGGCGACATCACCGCCGACGACGACCTCAAGGCGCTCGACGCACCTGCCGAACGTCCAGTGGCGCTCGAAGCGGCACCCGTCGACCCGGCCCTGGAGGCCGCAGCGGCCCGCCGCACCGAGGTCGTCGAACTCGTCTCCCGCCAGCCCGAGGAGGTCGCGGAACTGCTCCGCGGCTGGCTCGCCGATCGGAGGTCCTGAGCCGTGACGTCCACCGAGCTCGAGGTCGCGCCCCTCACCGGGGCGCAGAAGGCCGCAGTCCTGCTCGTGCAGGTCGGCCAGGAGAACGCCGCCAAGGTGCTCTCCCTCATGCGCCCGGCCGAGATCGAGGAGCTGACCGCCGAGATCCTGCGGCTGCGCTCGGTGTCCCCCGAGGTCGCCGGCGTGGTCCTCGAGGAGTTCCACTCGATGATCGCCGCGCCGCTGCGCGGCGGCGCCGGCGGCATGGACTTCGCCCAGGCCCTGCTCGAGGGCGCACTGGGCGCCGACGGCGCGGCCGAGGTCCTCGGCCGCGTCGCCGAGTCCCAGGTCGTGCAGCCCTTCCAGTTCCTGCACCAGGCCGACCCGCAGCAGATCCTCACCTTCCTCACCGGTGAACACCCCCAGACCATCGCCCTGGTCGTGGCGCACCTGCGCCCCGACCAGTCCTCGATGATCCTGGGCGGGCTGTCCCCGGAGATGCAGGCCGACATCGCCTACCGCATCGCCACGATGGAGGCCACCAGCACCGAGTACGTGCGCCTCATCGAGGACGTCGTCCAGCGCCGCACCTCCACCGTCCTGCAGGCCAAGCAGAACACCGCCGTCGGCGGCGTGCAGCCCCTGGTGGACATCATCAACCGCGCCGACCGCGGCACCGAGCGCAGCATCCTGGAGGGCCTGGCCGCCAAGGACGCCCCGCTGGCCGAGGAGATCCGCGCGCTCATGTTCGTCTTCGAGGACATCACCACCCTCGACGACCGCGCCATCCAGCTCGTGCTGCGCGGTGTCGAGACGGCCGACCTGGCCACCGCCCTCAAGGGTGTCAAGGACTCGGTGCGCGACAAGATCCTGCGCAACGTCTCCGAGCGCGCCCGCGAGAACCTCATGGACGAGATCGAGATGCTCGGGCCCGTCCGCACCTCCGCCGTGGAGGAGTCGCAGCAGAAGGTCGTGCAGGTCATCCGCCAGCTGGAGGAGTCCGGCCAGATCGTGCTGACGCGCGGCGGTGACGATGACTTCGTGGCCTGAGGCCCGCACCGGCACCACCCGGGCCTTCCGTCCCGCGGACACCTCCCCGTCCAGCGGCCCGCGCCCGTTCGTCACCGCCCCCGGCGGTGGCGGCGCCTCGCAGCCGCGGGAGTTCACCGGCATGCGGCTGCCGCGCAGCGCGGCGGACACCGAGGCCCTGCGCGCCGAGCGCGAAGCGGCCCGGACCGCCGGCTGGGCGGCCGGCTGGGCCGCCGGCATGCGGCAGGCCGCCGAGGAGGCCGCCGCGGACCGCCTGGCCGCCCGCCAGGCGGCCCAGGAGGCGGCCCGCGCCCACGCGGCGCAGCAGGCCGCCGCCCTGGCGCGCGCGGAGTCGGCCGTGCGGCAGGCCGCCGACGCGATCAGCGCGCAGCGCCTGCCCGCCGTGGCGGCCCTGGCCGACACGGTGCTCGAGCTCGCCCTGGAACTGGCCGGCGCCGTGCTGGACCGCGAGGTCTCCCTCATGGCCTCCCCGGTCCACGAGGCCGTGCGCCGCGCCCTGCGCCCCCTGGACGACGAGCGCCACGTCACGGTGCGCGTGCACCCCGACGACCTGGACGCCCTGACGGGTGACGGCCGGACGAGTGGAGACGCGGCGGGGGCGGCGCTCAAGGGCGGCCCCGGCGCCGCCGATGCAGGACGCGTGAGCTTCCTGCCCGACCCCACCGTCTCCCCGGGTGACGCGATCGCCCGGCAGGGCGACACCGACGTGGACGCCGGCCTGCGCGCCAGCGTCGCACGCGCCCTCGAGGCCCTGGTCTCGCCCGACGCGCTGGCCGGTGCTCCGGCGGCCGGGGGCGCCGGGAGCGCCGAGGTGACCGGGCAGCGCGCGTGAGCGCGCCCCTGGTCTCCTCGGCCCTGGCCGACGGCGTGCGCGACCTGCTGCGCCCGCAGTTGCGCCGCGCCGCCGAGGCCGCCCGCCCGCTCGTGCGCGGCCGGGTCAGCTCCATCGTCGGGCTGTCGGTGGAGGTCTCCGGCTTGGAGGCCGCCGTCGGCGAGACCGTCGTGCTCGGCGAGGGCCGCACCGCCGTGCCCGCCGAGGTCGTGGCCGCCGAGGCCGGGCGCCTGCGCTGCCTGCCCCTGGGGCACCTGACCGGCCTGGGCACCGGCGCGCCCGTGGTGGCGACCCACCGCGCACCCACCGTCCCGGTGGGCGCGGCGCTGCTGGGCCGCGTCGTGGACGCCCTGGGCAACCCCCTGGACGGCGGCGAGCCCCTGCACGCCGCCCCGCGCACCCCCCTGCACGCCGCCCCGCCGCCCGCCCTGCAGCGCCAGCGCGTGAACCAGCCCCTCGGGCTGGGCGTGCGGGCCCTGGACACCCTGGTGCCCGCCGGGCGCGGGCAGCGCTTCGGCATCTTCGCCGGCTCCGGCGTCGGCAAGTCCTCGCTGCTGTCGATGATCGCCCGCGGGACCTCCGCGGACGTGTCCGTGCTCGCCCTGGTCGGCGAGCGCGGCCGGGAGGTCCGCGAGTTCCTCGAGGACGACCTGGGCCCGGAGGGCCTGGCCCGCTCCGTCGTCGTCGTCGCCACCAGCGACGAGGCGCCCGTGGTGCGCCTGCGCGCGGCGTTCACCGCGACCGCGATCGCCGAGTCCTTCCGCGACGGCGGCGCCGACTGCGTGCTGATGATGGACTCCCTCTCGCGCACCGCGATGGCCCAGCGCGAGGTCGGTCTGGCCGTCGGCGAGCCGCCCGCCACCCGCGGCTACCCGCCGAGCGTGTTCGCGCTGCTGCCGCGGCTGCTGGAGCGCGCCGGTCCCGGCGTGGTCGGCTCCATCACCGGCATCTACACGGTGCTGGTGGACGGCGACGACCACAACGAGCCCATCGCCGACGCCGCCCGCTCCATCCTGGACGGCCACGTCGTGCTGGACCGCCGCCTGGCCACCGCCGGGCACTTCCCGACCATCGACGTGCTGGAGTCCGTCTCCCGCGTCGCCGGCCGGGTCACCACGCCCGAGCAGCGCGCCCAGGCCACCGCGCTGCGGCGGGTGCTGGCCGCCCACCGCGACGCCAAGGAGCTCATCGAGGTCGGCGCCTACCAGCCCGGCGCCAACCCCGAGGTCGACGCCGCGGTCGCCGGCCTGCCCGCCATCAACGCGTTCCTGCGCCAGGACATCCACGACATCACGCCCGCCCCCGAGGCGTGGGCGCGCCTGGCGCAACTGGTCGCCACCCTCGGCGGTGCCCGGTGAGCGCCAAGGCGATCCTCGCGCTGCTGAAGCTGCGCAAGGTCCAGCAGGACGAGGCCAAGGGCGAGCTGGCCGCCGCCAACGCCGTCCTGCGCCGCGAGCAGCAGCGCGCCGCCCGCGTGCGCCGCGACCTGGGCGATGCCCACCTGAGCGACGAGACGATGGCCGCCTGGACCGCCTCCGTCGCCCGCCGCGCGGCCCTGGTCTCCGACCTGGACGCCACCCGCGCGCTCACCCGGCGCCTGGAGATGGACGTCACCGTGAAACAGGCCGCCTGGGCGCGCGCCCGCCGCGCCGAGCGCTCCCTGGAGCGCGTCGTGGAGCGCCACGAACTGGCCCAGGAGAAGGCGGCCCTGGCCGCCGACCAGCGCGCCCTGGACGACCGCACGGTCGCCGAGTTCGCCGCCCGCGCCCGCCGGCGCGCCGAGATCGAGGGGAGGACGCCGTGAGCGGCATCGCCGAGGTGCAGGCCCGCATCGCCGACATCGAGTCCCGCATCGCCGCCTTCAACGGCGGCCTCGGGCAGTCCGCGCAGGTCCTGACCGCCGCCCCGGCGGCCTCGTCCACCACGTCTGCCACGTCCGCAACGCCCGGCACGCAGTTCGCCGACCTGATGGCCGGCGGCACCGTCACCCGCGGCACCCGCACCGTGAACGCCGCGTGGGGAGCCGCGGGAGGCACCGCCGCCGGGGGCACCACGGGGGAGCAGCTGCTCGCCGTGGCGAAGCAGCACCTCGGCGTCCCCTACAAGTGGGGAGGGACCACCCCCGACGGGTTCGACTGCTCCGGGATCATCCAGTACGCCGGCAAGCAGATCGGGATCTCCCTGCCCCGCACCGCCGCCCAGCAGGCGAAGGTCGGCACCGAGGTGCCCAGCCTGGCGCAGGCGAAGGCCGGCGACCTCGTCGTCCTCGAGGGCGGCTCCCACATCGGCATCTACGTCGGCGACGGCAAGATGCTCCACGCACCCAAGACGGGGGACGTCGTGAAGATCTCCAAGGTCTGGGAAACCCCCATGACGATCCGCAGGCTGGGCACCACCGCCGCGACGACGGCCGCCGCCGGCCTGGCCGCCGCCGCGCTGGTCACCGGCACCGCCGGCGCCGGAGCCACCAGCAGCGCCGCCTACGTGCGGCCCGCGTCCCTGTCGACGTCGAAGTCCGCCCCCTACGACGCCGCCTTCACCGCCGCCGAGGGCAGGTACGGCCTGCCCGCCGGCCTGCTGTCCGCCGTGGCCAAGCAGGAATCGGGCTACAACCCCGAGGCCAAGAGCCCCGCCGGTGCCATCGGGCTGATGCAGTTCATGCCCGGCACCGCCCGGGACGTCGGCATCGACCCCACGGACCCGATGCAGGCCATCGACGGCGCCGGCAAGCTCCTCGCCTCCCACCTGAAGACCTTCGGGTCGCTGGAGAAGGCGCTGGCCGCCTACAACGCCGGCCCGGGCAACGTGCGCAAGTACGGCGGCATCCCGCCGTTCACGGAGACGCAGAACTACGTCAAGAAGATCATGGCCAACCTCGGGAGCGCCGCGTGAGCACGCAGACCATCTCCACGCTGACCGGCACCGGCCCGGTGCCCGCCCGCGAGGACCGCCGCGGCAGCGCCGCCGGCGGCGCCGAGTTCGCCCGCTCCTTCGACCGCGCCGTCGACGACCTCGACCAGCGCGCTGCGGAAGCCCCGGAGCGCCGCGCGCCCGAGCGCCGCACCCCCGAGCGCGACCGCGGGACCGACCTCGCCGCCGACCGTGCCGCCGACCGTGCCGCCGACCGGCCGGCCGGCCGGTCCAGCGAGCGCGGAGCGGACGACGCCCGGCGCCGCGCCGAGCCGCTGCGCCGCGAGCACCACCGCCCCGAGGCCCTGCGCCGCCCGGTCGAGCGCCGGCGCGCGGAGGCCGTGGACGCGCAGCGCGACGCGGATCCGGCCGCTGAGCCCGTCGAGGCGGGCGCGGAGGCCGTGACCGGGGGGACCGGTGCCGCCGGCACGACCGCCGGGGACGCCGCGACACCGCAGGGGACCGGTGCTCCGCAGGAGGCCGTCGTCGTCGACCCCGCACTGCTCGGCCTGCCGACGCCCGCTGCGCTCCCGCTGAGCGCACCGGTCGCGGTGTCGGCGAGCGCGGTGCCCGCGGGAGCCGTGCCGGCGGGTGCGGGCCAGACCGCCGCTGCCGCCTCCGCTGCACCCTCGTCCCCTGCCGGGGTGCCTGCTCCGGTGACCGCCACCGCGGCACCGGCCGGCAGCGTGCCCGACCCGGCCGCACCGACCCTCGCCGCCGGCGACCCCGACCCCTCGGCCCCGACCGCCACGTCCACCGCACCGGTCGCTCCCGCCAGCACCGCCACGACCGCCGCCACGGGCGCGAACGCCGCGACGGCGGGCGGTGCTCCCGCGGGCGGTGCTCCCGCGGGGACGGCCGCCGCCGCTGTGCCGGCCACGGCCGCCGCTGCGCCGGCCACCGCACCGGTCGATGCGAGCGTCACCACGGCGCAGTCGCCCTCCGCGGCTCCGGCTCCCGCTGCTGCTGCGGCCGTCCTGGCGACCGCCGCGCTGCGACCCGCCGCCCTCAACGGGCAGGGCGCTGCGTCGCCGGTGACCACCGCACCCGCCGGCGAGGCGGCCGGTGCCGCCGCCCCGGCGCCGGGCGCCCCGGCGGTCGGGGCGACGCTGCCGACCGCAGCCGGGCAGGGCGCTACTGGCGGCGGCACCGGTCAACCCGGTGGTCAGCCCGGTGGTCAGCCCGGCGGTCAGCCGGGCGGTCAGCCGGGTGCGGCGCTGACCGCGCCGCGGCCGGAGGCGGCCGCGGCGTCGTCCCCGGCGAGCGCCCCGCAGCCGGTGGTCCCGGTCGCCGGCGCCGGTGCGCCGCAGCCCGCGACCGCACCCACCGGTGCGCCCGTGCCCGCGCCGGTGGCGCAGGACGTCCCCGCCGTGCCGGGCGGCCAGGTGACCGCCCCGGTCACCGGCACCGCCACCGCGACCGGTGCCGCGCCCGCCGTGGCGACCACCTCGACGCCGCCCGCGCCGCTGCCGCTGACGAACCCGATCGCCTTCGCCCAGGGCCTCAGCGCCCGCCTGGAGAAGCTGCCCGCCGCCACCGACGCCGTGCACCGCATGTCGGTGGAGGTGAACCCGCTCGGTCTCGGTCCGGTGCAGGTCAGCGCCGAGGTGCTCGACGGCGCCCTGAGCGTGCAGCTCACCGGCGCCTCCGACGCCGCGCGCCACGCGCTGCGCCAGGCCGTCGGCGACCTGCAGCGCGAACTGGCCGGCACGTCCTTCACCTCCACCACCGTCGAGGTGCGTGCCGACTCCGGCAGCGCGCAGCAGCGGCAGGGGAGCGAACCGCAGTTCGGCGGCCAGGGCGGCAACCGCTCGGGCGCCGGGCAGCAGCAGGGTTCCGGCACCCCCGGTCGCCGCGGCGCGCTCTTCGGTGCCGACGAGCCCCGCTCGGTGCGCCAGGCGGCTGCGGCCGCCGCCGAGGGCCGACTGGACCTGCGCGTCTGAGCGGGTGCACCCGGGCACTTCACCCCGGGGACCTGTGAACAGCCCGGACGGGCTACAGACCGCCACCCGAACGACCGAAGGAGGAGCATGACCATCGATGCGGCCAGTGGGGCGAACCCCTACGCGTCCCTGATCGCCAACTCCGACGCCCTGACGCAGACGGAGTCGGCGAAGAACGCCGGGAAGTCCGACACCAGCGCGAAGGCGGTGGACAAGACCGCCGAGGACAAGGACACCTTCCTCAAGCTGCTGGTCGCCCAGCTGCGCTACCAGGACCCGTCCAAGCCGGTCGACTCGACGCAGTTCATCGCGCAGACCGCCCAGTTCTCCTCGCTGGAAGCCATGCAGGACATGGCGAAGAGCTACACCCAGATGCTCTCCGCCCAGGACAAGCTGCAGGCCAGCGCCCTGATCGGCCAGACGGTGTCGTACACGGGCACCGACGGCACCACGGTCACCGGGGTCGTGCGCTCCGCGTCGTTCACCACGTCCTCGGTCGGCGGCACCGGCGGTGAGCCGGTCCTCGACGTCAACGGCACCAAGGTCGTCCTGTCGAAGGTGACCGCCTTCGGAGACACGAGCACCACCTCGACGACCACGCCGGTGACCACGACCGCACCCGCGACCGCGTCCACGACCGCACCCGCGACCACGCCCGCGACCGAGTCGTCGACCCCGGCGACCGACGCCGCGACCGAGTCGCCGACCCCGGCGGCCGGCACGTCGGACACCACCGAGCCGGACCCGTCCGCGGCGTCCGCCTGACCCCCTGACCGCTCCTCCCGTTCCCGTTCAGCCCTTCGAAAGGTCTGCACCATGCTCCGTTCCATGTTCTCCGGCGTCAGCGGCCTGCGCTCGCACCAGACGATGATGGACGTCGTCGGCAACAACATCGCCAACGTCAACACCACCGGTTACAAGAGCTCCAACGTCGTCTTCGCCGACACGCTGTCGCAGCTGACCAAGGCCGCCGGTGCTCCCACCGACGTCACCGGTGGTACCAACCCGTCGCAGGTCGGCCTGGGGGTCCGCGTCGACGCCATCACCCAGAACATGACGCAGGGCTCGGCGCAGGCGACCGGGAAGTCCACCGACCTCATGCTCAGCGGCGACGGCATGTTCGCCGTCCAGCAGGGCGACGGTGTCTTCTACACCCGCAACGGCTCCTTCACCCTCGACGCTGAAGGTTCCGTGGTGACCAACGCCGGCGCTTACGTGATGGGCTGGCGCCCGGACGCCAACGGCAACATCAACACCAACGGGCAGACCGAGAAGCTTGTCATCCCGGCCGACACCGTCATGGGGGCCGAGGCGACGACCACGGCCGCGGTCAAGGGCAACCTCGACAAGACGTCCACGGGTGCTGACACCACGGGCGTCATCACCTCCTTCAAGGCCTACGACGAGCAGGGCACGGCCAAGACCGTGTATCTGAAGTTCGTCAACGATACGGGCACCGACAAGTGGACCGTCTGGGCGGCGACCGACCCCAACGCGACGGAGTGGACGGAGGCAGGGACGTTCGACTTCGACAAGAACGACGCCACCGCCACGACGCCCGCGACCGTCAAGGGGGAAAAGGCCACGGCCCAGGAAAGTTCCAACCCCGCCGACGACGTGGTGGTCCCCGCCGCCGTCACCGGATTCGCCGGTGCCATCACCGTCGACCTCGCTTCGCTCACCGGTTACGTCGGCACCACCGCCAAGAGCAACGTCGAGACCGACCCCAACGGGGCGCCCATCGGCACGCTCATGAGCTACTCGTTCGGCACCGACGGCGTCATCACCGGGTCGTACTCCAACGGGTACAAGCAGACCCTCGGCCAGGTCGCCATCGCGACGTTCAACAACGCCGCGGGCCTGGTCAAGGAGGGCAACTCCCTCTACAGCGTGTCGACGAACTCCGGCAACCCCGTCTTCGGCATCGCCGGGGACGCCGGCCGCGGCGCCATCCTCGCCGGCAGCCTGGAGATGTCGAACGTCGACCTGTCGGCGGAGTTCACCAGCCTGATCCTCGCCCAGCGCGGTTTCCAGGCGAACTCCCGCATCATCTCCACCTCCGACGAGATCCTCCAGGAGCTCGTCAACCTCAAGCGCTGATCCTCCTAGCGCTGTCGATCGACGCCCTCCCGGGCCGCGTGGTGCGCGGCCCGGGAGGGCGTCTCTCGTTGCCCCCCAGTGACTCTGCGTGTACCTCAGTAGTGCCGTTAGCACGAACGGGTGCATGAGGCAACCCCCACTCAGGTCCCGCCCCACCGCGCCGATGGTAACGGTGAAGCCGGCCCAGGGAAGGGCCCCGACTCCAACCCCAAGGACGGAAAGCCCGTGATCCTCGTGACCCGCCTCAACGGGTCGGTGTTCGCCGTGAACCCCGACCTGATCCAGCGCGTCGAAGCGACGCCCGACACGGTCATCACGCTCGTCGACGGCGCGAAGTTCATCGTCACCGAGCCGCTGGGCGAGGTCGTCGAGCGCGTCATGGCGTTCCGGGCCCGCGTGGTCGCCACCGCGCACTCCCTGGAGGAGACGGGGACCGCCGACGTCCTCGAGCTGCCGGCGCACCCCCACATCGACACCACCACCGCGAGCGACGCGGACGGCGAACTGCCGGCACCGGTCCCGCTGCACCGCAGGAGGCCGTGAGCCATGGACTTCGCAACCATCGGTGGCCTCATCGTCGCCGTAGCCGCCGTTCTGTGGACGCAGAACCACGAGGGCGGCTCGCTCACCGACATCCTCCTGCCCGGCCCGCTCGTCCTCGTGATCGGCGGAACGATCGCCGTGGGTTTCATGGGCGGCATCCTCAAGGACGGGCTCGGCGCGTTCAAGCAGCTGCAGAAGGCTTTCCTCGGCAAGCCGAAGAATGCGGGCGAGACCGTCGGTGTCATCGTGCAGATGGCCGAGCGCGCCCGCCGAGAGGGCCTGCTGGCCCTCGAGGACGCCATCAAGGCCGTGGACGACGAGTTCCTGCGCGACGGCCTGCAGACGGCCATCGACGGCACCGACCCCGACGAGCTCTACGAGATCCTCACCGCGCAGATCCAGGCCAAAAAGGCCGCCGACAAGCAGGCCGCGAAGATCTTCGGCGACATGGGCGGCTACGCACCCAGCGTCGGCATCTGCGGCACGGTCATCTCCCTCACCGTCGTGCTGGCCAACCTTTCCGACGCCGCAGCCCTCGGCCCGATGATCGCCGGCGCGTTCGTCGCGACCTTCTGGGGCGTGGCCAGTGCGAACCTCTTGTACCTGCCCATCCAGAGCCGTCTGGTGCGCCTGTCCGGCCTGGAGGCCGCGCAGATGGAGCTGGTCGTCGAGGGCATCCTCGCCATCCAGGCCGGCTCCAACCCGCGTTCGGTCGCCAAGAAGCTCGAGAGCCTGCTGCCTCCTGGCACCGCCATCCCGGACAAGAAGGCGGCCTGACGTGACCTCCTCTGCGCACAAGCGGCGCCACAAGCACGAGGAGCACGAGGAGCACGTCAACCACGAGCGCTGGCTGGTCGCCTACGCCGACATGCTGACCGTCCTCATGGCGCTGTTCATCGTCCTGTTCGCCCTCAGCCAGATCGACCAGCTGAAGTTCGCCCAGTTCAAGGAGGGCTTCAACGAGGGCACCTCGTCCTCGAACCTCGTCCTGAGCGGCAACGAGGGCATCAACGACATCGACAACGGTGCCGACCCGGTCAACATCGCCGTCATGGCCGGCGCCGACCCGATGCAGGCCCCGAACACCGAGGAGATCATCGCCGAGGCCCGCACCGCTCAGGAGACCGCCGAGTCGGCCGGTCACCTGGCCGCCGCGCGGGCCGAGGTCGACGACTACCGCGAGATCATCGAGCGGATCGACGCCGCGCTGGCGCCGCAGGGCCACCAGGACCAGGTGACGTACCGCATCACCTCCGACGGCCTCGTCGTCGGCCTCGTCGCCGACAACGTCTTCTTCGCCAACGCCAGCGCCGACGTCGAGCAGGTCGGCCTGCAGGTCCTGGACGCCATCGGCCCGATCCTGGGCGCCCTGCCCAACGACGTGGTCGTCCAGGGGCACACCAACTCCCTGCCCCTGAGCTCCACGGTCCGCTACCGCGACAACTGGGACCTGTCCACGTCGCGGGCCAACAGCGTGGTCACCCGGTTCATCGGCGTGCACCGCCTGCCCGCCGAGCGCCTCACCTCCACCGGGTACGGGCAGACCCGCCCGCTGTACCCCGACAGCGACGACCGCGCGCTGGCCGGCAACCGCCGCGTCGACCTCGTCGTGGCCTCGCCGTCCTCCGAGGCCGTCAAGGCCCTGCTGCCGCAGGTCGCCGAGGCGGTCCCCACGGACGGTCCCGCCGAGCTGAGCACGCCCGCCACCGAGACGGCCGCCGAGACCGCCGGCCACGACACCACCACCACCGAGACCAGCACCGCGACGACCACCTCGACCACGACGGGAGGCCACTGACATGGCCGGCAAGAAGGACGGCGACACCGCCGAGGCCGCCCCCGGCGGCAAGAAGAAGCTCATCATCGTCGCCGTCCTCGGCGCGGTGCTGCTGGCCGGCGGGACCGGCGGCGGGGTGTTCCTGCTGACCCAGGGCGACACCGCCGCCGCGGCCGAGACCGAGGAGCACCTGGAGCCCGGCGACGTCACCACGCTGGACGCCATCAGCCTCAACCTCGCCGACGGGCACTACCTCAAGCTCGGCCTGGCCCTGCAGGCCGTGGCCAGCGAGGGCGGCGGGCACGGCACCTCCACCACCCTGGACGGCAGCAAGGCCCTGGACCTGGCCATCGCCGAGTTCAGCGGCCTGTCCATGACGGACCTGTCCAACGCCGAGCAGCGCCAGCACTACAAGGAGACGCTGCAGGAGAAGATCATCGAGGCCTACGTCACCGAGACCGAGGGCGTGGAGCACAAGGAGGTCATGGGGATCTACTTCACCCAGTTCGTCATGCAGTGACGAGCGGGTGCATCACCCCCTCCCCACCGCGCAGGGCGCGGCAGGCCACGCCTGCCGCGCCCTGCGCGCGTCCGGTCCCTCCCCCTGGGGGGGGGGGGGGGGGGGGGGGGGGGGGGGGGGGGGGGGGGGGGGGGGGGGGGGGGGGGGGGGGGGGGGGGGGGGGGGGGGGGGGGGGGGGGGGGGGGGGGGG
>NZ_JBJLSE010000081.1:0-18044 GCF_050871845.1 Kineococcus arenarius subsp. arenarius | reverse complement strand
CCGCCCCCCCCCCCCCCCCCCCCCCCCCCCCCCCCCCCCCCCCCCCCCCCCCCCCCCCCCCCCCCCCCCCCCCCCCCCCCCCCCCCCCCCCCCCCCCCCCCCCCCCCCCCCCCCCCCCCCCGCGGGTGGGGCGGTGGGGGGCGGTGGGCGAGGTAGGTGACCCTTTCTTGACTGGTTCCAGACTGGACTGGTGTCATCGGGGGGTGCCCGACCCCACGACGACCCCGGCGGTGACCGCGGCCGAGGACCGCCTGCGCTCCCGCGGTCTGCGGGCGACCCGCCCGCGCGCCGTCGTGCTCCAGGTGCTCGACGACGCGGCCGCCACCGCCGAGCACCTCGCGGTGACCCAGGTCGTCACCCGCGCCCGCGAGGCGCTGCCGGCGGTGTCCACCCAGGCCGTCTACGACTGCCTGGACGCCCTGACCCGCGCCGGGCTGGCCCGGCGCATCGAGCCGGCCGGGCACCCCGCCCGGTACGAGGCGCGCGTGGGCGACAACCACCACCACCTGGTGTGCCGCGAGTGCGGGCGCACCGTCGACGTGGACTGCACCGTCGGCACCTCCCCCTGCCTGGCGCCCTCCGACACCGCCGGTTTCGCGGTGGACGAGGCCGAGGTGGTGTTCTGGGGGCGCTGCCCCGACTGCACGAGCGCCACCGCGCCCCCCGGACCGGCCACCACCCCGCGATCCACCCCCGACCAGCGATCCACCCCACGAGAGGAAGTGCGATGACCGACGTCGCCAGCCAGCCGTCCGCCCCGGGCGACGACCGCCCGGTCCTGACCAACCGTCAGGGCCACCCGGTCTACGACAACCAGAACCAGCGCACCGTCGGGGCCCGCGGCCCCGCCACGCTGGAGAACTACCAGTTCCTGGAGAAGATCAGCCACTTCGACCGCGAGCGGATCCCCGAGCGCGTCGTGCACGCGCGCGGCACCACCGCGTACGGCTACTTCGAGGCGTACGGCTCCCTGGGCGACGAGCCGATCTCCAAGTACACCCGCGCGAAGCTGTTCCAGGAGAAGGGCAAGCGCACCGACCTGGCCATCCGCTTCTCCACCGTCGCCGGCGGGCGCGACTCCTCCGAGTCCGCGCGAGACCCGCGCGGGTTCGCGGTGAAGATGTACACCGAGGACGGCAACTGGGACCTCGTCGGCAACAACCTCGGCGTCTTCTTCATCCGGGACGCGATCAAGTTCCCCGACTTCATCCACTCGCAGAAGCCGGACCCGGTCACCTTCGAGGCCTCCGTCGCCCAGCGCGCGTTCGACTTCTTCAGCCAGACCCCCGAGGCCATGCACATGGTCACGCTGGTCTTCAGCCCGCGCGGCACCCCGGCGTCCTACCGCTTCATGCAGGGCTTCGGCGTGAACACCTACAAGTGGGTCAACGCGCAGGGCGAGACGGTGCTGGTGAAGTACCACTGGCTGCCGAAGCAGGGCGTGAAGTCGTGGACCGCGGCCGACGCCGCCGCGGTGCAGGCGCAGACCCTGGGCGCGCACACCAAGGACCTCTACGACGCGATCGAGGCCGGCGACTACCCCGAGTGGGAGCTGCACGTGCAGATCATGGAGGACCACGACCACCCGGAGCTCGACTTCGACCCGCTGGACGACACCAAGGTGTGGCCGGAGGAGGTCTTCCCGCTGCGCCCGGTCGGCAAGATGGTCCTGAACCGCAACGTCACCGACAACTTCGCCGAGAACGAGCAGATCTCCTTCGGCACCGGCGTGCTGGTGGACGGCCTGGACTTCTCCGACGACAAGATGCTCGTCGGCCGGACGTTCTCGTACTCCGACACCCAGCGCTACCGCGTCGGCCCGAACTACCTGCAGCTGCCGGTGAACCGCCCCAAGGTCCCCGTGAACACCAACCAGCAGGGCGGGCCGATGTCGTACGGCCGCGACGAGGTGGGTTCCAACCCGCACGTGAACTACGAGCCGTCGATCACGGGGGGCCTGCAGGAGGCCACCTACCCGACGCACGACGAGCAGGGCCCGGTCATCACCGGCCGCCTGACCCGCAAGCGCATCCCCCGCACCAACGACTACAAGCAGGCCGGCGAGCGGTACCTGCTGTCGCAGCAGTGGGAGAAGGACGACCTGGTGAAGAACCTGGTCGACGCGCTGAAGCAGTGCAACCGCGAGATCCAGGAGCGCATGGTCTGGCACTTCCTCATGTGCGAGGACGAGTACGGCCTGCGCGTGGGTGAGGGCCTGGGCATCACCCCGGACGACGTGCGGCACCTGCCGCCGCTGGCCTCGCAGACCCTGAGCGAGGAGGAGCAGGCCCGCCTGGCCAACCTCGGCAAGAACGGGACCCGCGACGTGACGGGCCTGACGATGACGCACTGCGTGCCGAACGAGCACGTGGCCGTGGCCGGCTGAGCAGCCGGACCGCTCGACGCGACGGGCGCCGTCCCCCTCGGGGGGCGGCGCCCGTCGCCGTCCGGCCGGCGGGGGTCAGCGGGGAGCGGTGCGTTCGCGGGCCCGTTGCACCTCGCCGGCGGCGGACTCCAGCAGGTCCGCCAGCGAGCGCAGCCGCTCGGCCACGCCGGCGCCGAGGGGGGTCAGCGAGTACTCCACCCGCGGCGGGATCGCGCTGAGGACCTCGCGGGTCACCATGCCGTCGCGTTCGAGGGCCTGCAGGGTCTGCGACAGCATCTTCTCGCTGACGCCCTCGACCTTGCGCCGCAGCGCGTTGAAGCGGAACCGCCCCTCCCCCAGCGCCAGCAGGACCAGGGACGCCCACCGGCCGGTGACGTCCTCGAAGGCGGCGCGGGAGGTGCAGCCGCGGGCGAAGACGTCCACGACGAGCTCCTGCGGCGGGTCCTCGCGGTGCGTCATGCCCCGATGGTAGGCACCGGCGGGAACAGGGTGCGCTTTCGATCGGTTAGCGCCTGCGCAGGCAACAGCAACCACCGGAGGAGAGCACCATGACCACCCACGCCGTCACCGCCGCCAGCGGCAAGCTCGGCCGCCTCGTCGTCGAGGCCCTCCTGGAGCGCGGGGTCGCCCCCGCGGACGTCGTCGCGGTCGTCCGCACCCCCGCCAAGGTCGCCGACCTCGCCGGGCGCGGGGTGCAGGTGCGCCGGGGCGACTACGCCGAGCCGAGCAGCCTGGCCGAGGCGCTCGCCGGCGTGGACCGCCTGCTGCTCGTCTCCGGCGACACCCCCGGCGAGCGCGTCGCCCAGCACCTGAACGTCGTCGAGGCCGCGAAGGCCGCCGGCGTGCAGCGCATCGCCTACACGAGCATCCTGCGCGCCGACACCACCGGCAACCCCCTGGCCCCCGACCACAGGGCCACCGAGGAGGCGATCGCCGCCTCCGGCCTGGCGCACACGGTGCTGCGCAACGGCTGGTACACCGAGAACTACACCGACCAGCTCGGGCGGTACCTCGCCACCGGCGAGGTCCTCGGCTCGACGGGCGAGGGCCGCGTCTCCGCCGCCACCCGCGCCGACTACGCCGCCGCCGCGGCCGCCGCCCTGCTCGACGAGGGCACCGGCGACGCCGTGCACGAGCTCGGCGGCCCCTCCTTCACCTTCGCCGAGCTCGCCGCGACGATCAGCGAGGTCACCGGCACCGCCGTGGTGCACCGCGACGTCACGACCGCCGAGCACGTCGCCGCGCTGCGCGCCGCCGGCCTCGACGAGGGCACCGCCGGCTTCGTCGCCGCGCTGGACGCCTCCATCGCCCGCGGTGAGCTGGCCACGGACAGCGACGACCTGGCCCGCCTCGTCGGGCGCCCGCTGACGGGTCTGGCCGACGCCGTGCGCGCCGCCAGCGCCTGAAGCACCGGGACCGCGCACCGGGACCGCCCAGGGCCGCTCCGAGCGGTGGGTCGTGCGCGGCACCCCGTGCGCGACCCGCTCGCGGAGGGGAGGGTGGCCGGGTGAGACGACCCGGCCGCCCCCCGCTCCCGCGCCTGCCGCTGAGCGCCCTCTTCCCGCCCCCGCCGGGCCCCGGCACGCCCGGTGACCCGGGCGTCTGCGCCCCGGGGGCGTTCCGCGACGTCACCGCCGAGCGCGCCGTCGTCCTGGGCGGCCCGGCGGCGATCCTGCTGCAGGTCGCCCACCCGCTCGTCGCCGAGGGCGTCGCCGCGCACAGCGACTACACCGCCGGCCCCTCGCACCGGCTGCTGGCCACGCTGCAGGCCGCGCTCACCGTCACCTTCGGCGACACCGCGCAGGCGCGCGCCGCGGCCCGCGCCGTCGGCGCCCAGCACGCCCGGGTGCGCGGCACCACCCGCGAGGCCGTGCCGGGCACCCCGGCCGGGACCCCCTACCGCGCCAACGACCCGGACCTGGCGCTGTGGGTGCACTCCACGCTGGTGTGGACGGCCCGTCGCGTCGCGGAGCGCTACCTCGGGCGGGTGCTGAGCGCGGACGAGCGCGAGCGGCACTGGCGCGGCTCCTGGCCGTTCGCGCGGTTGTTCGCCGTGCCGGAGGCGGTCCTGCCGCCGACCGCCGGCGACTTCGAGCGCTACTGGGACGGCGCCGTCGCCGGGCTCGTCGTCACCGACGCCGCCCGCGGTGTCGCCCGCGACGTCCTCACCCAGCGCACCCGCCCGCCGCTGCCGGGCGTGGCGGCCCTGGCCCGCAGCGTCACCGCCGACCTGCTGCCCCCCTCGGTCGCCGACGCCTACGACCTGGCCCGCACCCCCGGGCGTCGCGCGGCGGCCGGGGCCACCCGCGCGCTGCTGCGCGCCGCGCGCCCCGCGCTGCCGGACCGGGTGGCGAGGTGGCCGCACGCCGTGGTCGCCGAGCGCCGCCTGGCCGCCTCGCGCTGACCCCCTGCCGGGGCCTCAAGAGGCGGCGGCCCCCTGCCGATGGGGGACGGTCACCCCTCCGGCAGGGGTGCGCCCGACCGAGGAGGCCCCTTGACCACGACGCCCCCCACCGCCGCGCCCGCGCGCCGGCGCTTCGCCGACCGCTCGGTCGCCACGAAGATCGGTGCGATCGTCGTGCTGTCCTGCACGGTCTCCACCTCTCTGCTGGCCGTGGGCCTGAGCGGGCTGTCCGACGTCAGCGCCCGCACCGGCGACGTGTACGAGCAGGACCTGCTGCCCACCGCCGACCTGGCCGAGCTGCGCGCCGGCGCCTTGCAGTCCCAGCGGGACCTGGCGAACCTGGCCCTGGCCGCCGACGACGTCGCCCGCGCCGACCTCGCCGCGCGCGTGCAGGCCGACGACGAGCGCGTCGACGAGCTGGTCGGCTCCTACGGGGCGTCCCTGACCACGCAGGCGCAGCGCGCGAAGCTGCAGGAGTTCACCACCTGGTGGGACTCCTACCGCGGCACCCGCGACGGGTTCCTCATGCCGCTGGCCACCTCCGGCGAGGACGGCGACCGGGCCGAGTTCCAGCAGCTGTACCTGGGCAACGTGGCGATCCTGGCCTCCAACGCCGAGCAGGCGCTGCTGGAGCTGGACGAGCTGAGCGAGCAGCACGCCCGGGCGTCGGTCGACGCCGCCGCCGGCACCTACTCCACCGCCCGCACCACGATGGTCGCCGTGCTGGCCGCCGGGCTGCTGGTCACCGCCCTGCTGGCGCGCTGGACGACGAACCTCGTCGTGCGCCCGCTGCGGCAGGTCGTCGACGTCCTGGGCCGCGTCGCCGAGGGCGACCTGACCGCCACCGCGGACGTCGAGCGCCGCGACGAGGTGGGGCGGATGGCGCAGGCCCTGCGCACCGCCACCGAGAGCATGCGCCGCACCGTCGCCGGCCTGGACGCCGACGCCGGCACCCTGGCGCGCGCCGCCGGGGAGCTGCAGGCCACCACCTCGGCGATCTCGGGCAGCGTCGGCGACGTCTCCGACCGCGCCGGGACGGTGGCCCGCTCGGCGCACGACGTCAGCGGTCACATCGCCGGCGCCGCCGCCGGCGCGGAGGAGATGGGCGTGTCCATCACCGAGATCTCCTCCAACGCCTCGCGCGCCGCGGACGTCGCCGGCCGCGCCGTGGGCATCGCCACCGAGACGGGCGAGACGATGGCCGCGCTGGGGCGCTCCTCCGCCGAGATCGGCGACGTCGTCAAGACGATCACCTCGATCGCGGAGCAGACGAACCTGCTGGCGCTGAACGCCACCATCGAGGCGGCCCGCGCCGGCGACGCCGGCAAGGGTTTCGCGGTGGTCGCCGGGGAGGTCAAGGAGCTGTCCGGGCAGACCGCCCGCGCCACCGAGGACATCGCCACGCGCATCCAGGCGATCCAGGGCGACGTGGACCGGGCGGTGACGGCGATCTCCAGCATCTCCTCCGTCATCACCGAGATCAGCGACTACCAGGGCACCATCGCCGCGGCGGTGGAGGAGCAGGCGGCCACGACGCAGGAGATGAGCCGCCTGGTCGGGGACGCCGCGAACGGCGCCAACGAGATCGCCGGCACCATCGGCACGGTCGCGAGCGCCGCCCAGGTCAGCGGCGAGGGCGCGGCGGAGTCCGACCGCGCGGTGCGCGAGCTGGCCGGGATGGCCGACCGCATGCGCGCCACCGTCGCCACCTTCCGGTACTGACGGCCGCGACCGTGCCCGCCCCGACCGCCCGCCACCCGAAGCACCCCGCCCCCACCTCCGGGAGGACCCCCGTGAACCGCACCCGCCGGACCGCCGCCGCGGTCCTCGCCGCCCTCGGCGCCCTGTCCCTGGCCGGCTGCGGCGGCGACGCCACGACGGCGGCCGCGGGCGAGCAGCGCCACGTGGCGTTCCTGGCGCCGGCCACGTCGATGCGCGCGCTGGCGTACGACTACCCGAACTTCGCCGTGCAGCTGCAGGAGCGCTGCGGTGACTGCGTGGTCGACCTGTACACCGCCGCCGACCAGGCCGAGCAGAACCGGCAGGGCGAGCAGGCCCTGGCCGACGGCGCGCAGGCCCTCGTGGTCGTCGCGGCCGACGGTTCCGAGGCCGGTTCGCTGCTGACGAGCGCGGACGCCGCGGACGTCCCGGTGGTGGCGTACGACCGGCTGGTGAAGGACGCCCCCCTGGACTACTACGTCTCCTTCGACGGCGGTGCGGTCGGTGAGCTCGGCGGGCAGGCGATCCTCGACGCGGTCGGCGACCGCGCCGGCGAGGGCGTCGTGGTGATGCTGCAGGGCGACCCGGGCGACAACAACGCCGGGTTGTTCGCCGCCGGGGCGCACTCGGTGCTGGACGGGGAGGTGACGATCGCCGCCGAGCGCTCGGTGGCCGGCTGGAGCGCGGACCAGGCCGAGGTGGAGATGGCGGCGGCGCTGCGGGAACTGGGCGGGCGCCCCCTGCTGGGGGTGTACACCGCCTACGACGGTCTGGCCGCCGGGGCTCTGGAGGCGCTGACCGCCGCCGGCTACAGCGGGGTCCCGATCACCGGTCAGGACGCCGAGGTCGGTGCGCTGCAGCGCATCCTGGCCGGGACGCAGACCATGACGGTGTTCAAGGACCTGCCCGCGCAGGCCCGTGCGACCGCGGACCTGGTGGCCGACGTCCTGGCCGGCGAGGAGCCGGCCACCACGACCACGACGGACAACGGCGCCGGTGCGGTGCCCACGGTGCTGCTGCAGCCGGAAGCCGTGGGGCGCGCGGAGGTCCGCTCGAAGGTCCTGGACTCCGGTTACACGACGGCCGAGGCGCTGTGCGCGGGCGCGGCCAGCGCGCTGTGCCAGGAGGCCGGGATCACCGGCTGACGCGCACCGGCCGGCGGGGCGGGGACGCACCCGCCGGCGGCACGCGCGGCGCCGGTCGGCCCGCCGGCGGGTCAGTCCATCGACGCGTCGAGGGTGATCTCCACGCCGGTCAGCGCCTTGGAGACCGGGCAGGTCTCCTTGGCGGCCTGCGCGGTGCGCGCGAAGGTCTCGGCGTCGATGCCGCTGACCTCGCCGGTGACGGTCAGCGCGATGCCGGTGAGGCGGAAGCCGCCGGCCGGGTCCGGCCCGAGGGAGACGTCGGCGCGCACCTCGACGTTCTCGGGGGTGCCGCCGGCCTCGCCGAGCAGCGCGGAGAACTGCATGGCGAAGCAGGAGGAGTGGGCGGCGGCGATGAGCTCCTCGGGGCTCGTGGTGCCCCCGGCGTCGTCGGCGGCGCGCTTGGGGAAGGACACGTCGTAGGTGCCGACCTTCGAGCTGGTCAGCTCGACCTGGCCGGACCCCTCCTCCAGGGTGCCGGTCCAGGCGGTGCGGGCGGTGCGGGTGGGCACGGGGCCTCCTCGGGGAGCTGTTCGGGATCGCATCGGCCGGGTGCCGCGCTGGCGCGCCGCGCCCGGGGACCCCCATCCTCACCCCCGCGCCGCGGCGGCACCACCCACCCCCGGCCGGGGGGCCGGGGAGCCGGCGGGCGCGCGCTCGAGCAGCAGCACGGCCAGGTCGTCGTCCAGGCGCCCGCCGACGTGCCGGCGCACGGCGGCCAGGAGCCGCTCCAGCGCCTCGTCCAGGCCGGGGCCCGCCTGCGCCAGGGAGGAGGCCTCGGCCTCCAGGTCGAAGAAGCGACCGGACGCGTCGCGCGCCTCCACGAGCCCGTCGGTGAACAGCAGCAGCCGCTGGCCGCCGCGCAGGACGGTGCTCTCCACGCGCGGGTCGACCCCCAGCCCCAGCGGCGGGCCGGGGTGGTGGCCCACGGCGACCGGGTCGCGCCCGGGGGTCAGCAGCAGCGGTGCGGGGTGCCCGCACAGCACGACGTCCAGGCGCCCGCCGGGGTGCACCGCGCACAGCACCGCCGTGACGAAGTCCTCCGGCCCCAGCCGCGGCTGGACCGCGGCCTCCACCCGGCGGGCCACCTCGTCCAGGCCGGTGCCGGGCAGCGGTGCGGTGTGCCGGAAGGCGGACAGGACGGCGGCGGCGGTGTGCACGGCGGGCAGGCCCTTGCCGCGCACGTCCCCGACGATCGCGCGCACCCCGTCGGCGGTGCTGACCACGTCGAACAGGTCGCCGCCCACCAGCGCGTCGGCGCTGGCGGAGACGTAGCGGGAGGCCAGGGCGAGGTCGCCCACGCGCGCCGGCACGGGGTGCTGGATGGCCGTCTGGGCCACGGCCGCCACCTGCGCGACCGAGCGGATGCGCTCCTCGCGGCGCACGCGCACGTGGGCGCCGACGACGGCGAAGACGGCCAGCGCGGCGCTGCCGGCCACCCGCACCTCACCGGTGCCGGTGCCCAGGTCGCCGCTGAGCCAGCCGCTCAGGGCGGCGACGGCCAGCACCGAGGCGAGGGCGGTCACGGCCGTGCCGCGCCGGCCCACCACCAGGGAGGCGGCCAGCGGCCCCAGCGCCAGCCAGGGGACGACGACCAGGCGCTCACCGCCGGTCAGGACCTGCCCCGCGCACAGCAGCAGGACCCACCCGAGCGCGGCGAAGACGGCCGCGGCGCTGCGACCGTCCGAGATGACCACGCTGCGCAACCGCTTCATCACCCTGTGATTCTGCCAGGGCGATGCAGCCCCGCAGGACGCCGCAGGGCCCCGCCCCCCTCGAGGGGGACGGGGCCCTGCGGACCTCGGCGCGGGACGTCAGTCGCGCGCGGCGCTCTCCCGGCGCGGGCCGCCGAAGCCGCCCTCGCGGCGCGGGCCGCCACCGCCCTCGCGGCGCGGGCCCCCGCGGAAACCGCCTTCGCGGCGCGGGCCGCCGCGGAAACCGCCGCGGCGCGGGCCGCGGCTCTCCCGCTCGGGACGGGTGCGCGGCTTGACGACGACGGGCTCGCCGGACTCGGCCACCGCGCGCACGGTGTCGTCGCCGGCGCTGACGCGCTCCACCTCGTTGGCGGTCACGCCCGCGTCCCGGTGCAGCCAGCCGTAGCGGCGGACCTGGTCGGGCAGCGCGATCGCCAGGACCGTGCCCTTGGCGCCGGCGCGCGCGGTGCGCCCGGAGCGGTGCAGGTAGTCCTTGTGGTCGTTCGGCGGGTCGACGTGCACGACCAGGTCGACGTCGTCGACGTGGATGCCGCGCGCGGCGACGTCGGTGGCCACCAGGACCCGGGTCTCGCCCGCGGAGAACGCGTCGATCGCCTTGGAGCGCTGCGCCTGGCGCAGGTCGCCGTGGATCGCCTCCGCCGGGGCACCGGCCTCGCGCAGCTGGTCGGCCAGGCGCTGGGCACCCAGCTTCGTGCGCACGAAGAAGATGCTGCGCGCCGGGCGCTGGCTGATCTCGGTGAGGACGGCCAGCTTGTCGTGCGGGCGCAGCGCGAACACGCGGTGCTCCATGTTGCCCACGGAGTCCGGCTCGGCCGGCGCGGCGTGGAACACCGGGTCGGTGAGGAAGTCGTTCACGAGGGCCTCGACGCCGCGGTCGAGGGTGGCGGAGAAGAACATGCGCTGCCCGCCGGGCTTGGTGCCCTCCAGGATCGAGCGCACGCTCGGCAGGAAGCCGAGGTCGGCCATGTGGTCGGCCTCGTCCAGGACGGCGACGTCGACCTCGCCCAGCGAGACGGCGTCGCGCTCGATGAGGTCGACCAGGCGGCCCGGGGTGGCGATGAGGACGTCGATGCCGCGCGAGAGCGCCGCCATCTGCCGGCTGTAGGGCACGCCGCCCACGACGACGGCCATGCGCAGGTCCAGCGCGTCGCCCAGGGGGCGCAGCGCGTCGGCGACCTGCATGGCCAGCTCGCGGGTGGGCACGAGCACCAGCCCGCGGGGGGCGCCGGTGATGCGGTGGCGCGGGCCGTTGGCCAGGCGCGCCAGCATCGGCAGGCCGAAGCCCAGCGTCTTGCCCGAGCCGGTGCGGGCGCGGCCCAGGATGTCCCGGCCGGCGATGCCGTCGGGCAGGGTGCGCGCCTGGATGGCGAACGGCTTGGACATGCCGCGCCGCTCCAGGGCGGCGACGAGCTCGGCCGGCAGGCCCAGCTCGGCGAAGGTGAGGTCGGCGACCTCGATCTGCTCGGCGGCGGTCAGGGCCTGCTCGGTCGCCGAGGGGGCGAAGGAGCGGGCGCTGCGCGGCGGGCCGGTGCGGCGGCCGCGGTAGGCGCTGCTGGGGCCGCCGTAAGCGCCGCGGGAGCCGCCCGAACCACCGGAGCGGGGACCGCGGTCCTCGGAGCGGTAGTTGCGCGATTCGCCGCGGAAGCCGTCGCGGTCGGAGCGACGGGGGCGGTCGCCCCAGGTGTCGCCGGAGGAGTCGTTGCGGGGAGAGCGGTACGAACGGTCGAACTCAGGCATGCTGGAGGGAACTCCACGTGGTTCGGCGGCCGCTAAGGCGGTCCGCCCCCAGGCGCGGGCGCGCACGGTGCTGCGCGCAGAAGCTGAGGGATGAGACTCAAGCGACCTCACGGGCGACTCGCCCGCTGAGTGGACGGCATCAACACCGTCACACCCAGCCTAACAGGCCGGTGACCAGCACCATTCCCCGCCGCCGCTCCCCGCGGTCCGCCGCGCCCCTCACCCCCGCGACGCCTGGATGGCCGTCAGCGCGATCGTGTAGACGATGTCGTCGACCAGCGCCCCGCGCGAGAGGTCGTTCACCGGCTTGGCCAGGCCCTGCAGCATCGGCCCCACCGAGATGACGCCCGCGTTGCGCTGCACCGCCTTGTACGTGGTGTTGCCGGTGTTGAGGTCGGGGAAGACGAACACCGTGGCGCGCCCGGCGACCGGCGAGCCCGGGGCCTTCGCCCGCGCCACCGAGGCCACCGCGGCGGCGTCGTACTGCAGCGGCCCGTCGATGACGAGGTCCGGCTCGCGCTCCCTCGCGATGCGGGTGGCCTCCGCGACCTTGTCCACCGCCGAACCCGAACCCGACGACCCCGTGGAGAAGCTGATCATCGCCACCCGCGGCTCGATGCCGAAGGCGCGCGCCGACGCGGCCGACTGCAGGGCGATGTCCGCCAGCTCCTCCGCGTTCGGGTCGGGGTTGACCGCGCAGTCGCCGTAGATGACGACGTCGTCGGGCAGGCACATGAAGAACACGCTGGAGACCAGCTTCGCGCCCGGCTTGGTGCGGATCACCTGCAGCGCGGGGCGGACGGTGGCGGCGGTGGTGTGCACCGCACCGGCCACCAGCCCGTCGACGTCGCCGGCGGCGAGCATCGTGGTGCCCAGCCAGATCGGGTCGGCCAGCGAGTCGCGCGCGACGTCCGGCTGCATCCCCTTGTGCTTGCGGGCCTCCACGAGCACGTCCACGTAGCGCTCCACCAGGTCCGCGGGGTCCAGGACCTCCACGCCCTCGGGCAGGGTCAGGCCCAGGCCCGCCGCCACGGAGGCGACCTCGTCGGGGGAGGCCAGCAGCACGGGCCGGGCGATGCCCCGCTGCGCGCAGATCGCGGCCGCCTGCACGGTGCGCGGCTCGGTGCCCTCCGGCAGCACGATGCGCTGGCGCCGCTCGGCGGCCAGGGTGGTCAGCCGGCGCCGGAACGCGGCGGGCGACAGGCGCGGGGCGTGCGCCGACGTCGGCAGCCCGGCCAGCCACGCCGGGTCGAGCGCGTCGGCGACGGCGACGGTCACGGCGTGGGCGCGCTCGGCGTCGTCGGCCGGCACGTCGGGGTCCAGCCGGTTCACGGCGGTGGCGGTGGCGTAGGTGCTGCGGTCGGTGCGCAGGATCGGCAGGCCGGTGGCGGCCGCGGCGTGGGTGAGGTCGGCGACCCGCTCGTCCATGCCGACGCCGGCGGTCAGCAGCAGCCCCGCCAGCCGGGTGCCGTTCAGCGCGGCCAGGCAGGTGGCCATGACGACGTCGTGGCGGTCGCCGGGCACGAGGATCAGGCGGCCCTCGCGCAGCAGCGGCAGCATCCCGGGCACGGCCTGCGCGGCGACCACGACCTCCTTCACGCGCCGCTGCTGGTCGCCGTGGGTCACGACGTCGACGTCCAGGGCGCGCACGAGGTCGCGCACCCGCCCCCACGTCAGCTCCGTGCGGTACGGCACGGCCGCCACCAGCGGGATGCCGTGGTGGTCCAGCGCCCCGCGCAGCGCCGCCACGCGGGAGACGGCGACCTCGGGGTCCTCCGGCACGGGCCAGCGCGAGACGACGCCGCCGACGACCCGCAGCGCCTCCCCCGCCCGGTACGTGCCGGCGGTGACGGCCATGTCCTCGGCGATGCGCTCGGGCGCGCCCGGGTCGGTGCCGTCGGGGCCGGCGGAGCCGACGAGCAGCACGTCGGCGTCCAGGGCGGTGGCCAGCGCGGTGTTCACGCGCCCGGAGAAGACCTGGTCGGCCGAGGGCGCCAGGCCCTCGACGACGACGACGTCGTGGGCGGCCAGCACGCCCTCCGCGGCGGCCACGACCTCCTCCATGAGGTCGTCGACCTCCCCGCGGCTGAGGCGCTCCACCACCCGGGCGGCGGGGATGGGGTCGGCGACGGTGAGGTTCGTCGTCAGCCGCGCCAGGGCCACGGAGCGGTCCGGGCCGCCGTCGCGGGCGGGCTGGGCCAGGGGCTTGTGGAACCCGACCCGCACGCCGCGGGCGTCCAGCGCCCGCAGCAGGCCCAGGCAGGTGGAGGTCAGGCCAGCGCCGTGGCCGGTGGGGACGACGAGCAGGGTGCGGGGCACCGCGGGCTCCTCTCGGGTCGGTGGTGGCCGGGGGGGTCCTCAGCGGTGCTGGACGAGCGCGGCGGTGTCGCGGGCGATGAGCAGTTCCTCGTCGGTGGGCACGACCATCGCCAGCGGGCCGCGCTCCCCGTCGGGGCGCTCGCGGGTGATGCGCCCGGTGGGGGTGCTGGAGCGGCCGTGCTCGGCGTTGGCGGCGGGGTCCTCCACGAGCCCGAGGTGGTTCAGCCGCGCCAGCAGGGCGGAGCGGATGCTCGCGCCGTTCTCCCCGATGCCGCCGGTGAGCACCAGGGCGTCCAGGCCGCCGAGGGCGACGGTGAGGGCCGCGAGGTGCTTGGCGGCGCGGTAGGTGAACACCTCCAGGGCCAGGCGGGCGCCGGGGTGGCCCTGGGCGGCCTTCTCCCCCAGGGTGCGCACGTCGTTGGACAGCCCCGACAGCGCCAGCAGCCCGGACTCCTTGTTCAGCTGGTTCACGATCTCGGCGGTGCTCGCCCCGGTGCGGTCGGCGACCAGTTCCAGCACGGCCGGGTCGAGGTCCCCGGAGCGGGTGCCCATGACCAGGCCCTCCAGGGGGGTCAGGCCCATCGTGGTGTCCACCGAGCGCCCGCCGAGGACGGCGGTGGCGCTGCACCCGTTGCCCAGGTGGGCGACGACGAGCTTGAGGGTGCGCGGGTCGGCGCCGGTCTCGCGCTGCAGCACCTCGGCGGCGCGGGCGCTGACGAAGCGGTGGCTGGTGCCGTGCATGCCGTAGCGGCGCACGCCGAACTCCTCGTACCAGCGCGCGGGGACGGCGTAGCGGTAGGCGTGCTCGGGCATCGTCTGGTGGAACGCGGTGTCGAAGACGGCGACGTGGTCCAGCTCGGGCAGCACCGCCCGGGCGGCCTCGATGCCGGCGACGTTGGCGGGGTTGTGCAGGGGGGCCAGCGCCGACAGGTCGGAGATGTCGGCCAGGACGTGGTCGTCGATGCGCACCGAGGAGCGGAAGCGCTTGCCGCCCTGCACGACGCGGTGCCCCACGCCCAGCAGCGGCGGCAGGTCCATGTCCAGCAGGCGCTGCAGGACGTGCGCCAGCGCGCCGCGGTGGGTGGTGGCGGCGGGGGTGATGGTGCGGGTGCCCTCGGCGGTCTTGAAGTGCACGACGGCGTCGGGGGTCCCCAGGCGCTCCCCCAGGCAGGACAGCGCCCGCTCCCCCGTGACGGGGTCGACCAGCGCCAGCTTCACCGAGGAGCTGCCGCAGTTGACGACGACGACGGACCCGTTGCCGCTGGACTCCCCGGTGGACACCGCGCGCTCCCCTCACCGCGCCGGCGACCCCGGTGGTCGCCGGCCCGGTCCGAGCCTCGCACGGACGGCCGCCCCGCACCCCCCGGCGCGAGCCGCCGTGATCACTCTCACCCCACCCCCACCGGGCGGAAACCATCGTTCCCGCCCCTCGCGGGGGCGTCTCGAGGGCGGAAACGATGGTTTCCGCCCGGGCGGGGGGGAGGGGGCGTCAGGTGTCAGGTGCCCAGCGGCAGCGGCCAGCCCTCGCGGTGCAGGGCGGTCTCCCAGAACAGGAACTCGTAGCGGGTGGCGGTGGCGAACGCCTCGTGCAGGGGCCCGGCGTCGGGCAGCGGTGCCGCCGCCTCGTCCACCAGGCGGCGCGCGGTGGCCACCGAGGCGTGGAACCCCTCGGCGTCGTAGGCGGCGATCCAGCGCGCGTACGGGTGCTCGGCGCCGGCGCCGAGCACGGCCGCCGCGGAACCCGCCAGGCGGCGCGCCACGTCGGCGTACACCCAGAAGCACGGCAGCACCGCCGCCGCGGCGACCGGGTACGGAGCGGTCGCCGCCGTCGCCACCAGGTAGGAGACGTACCCGAGCGTGGTGGGCGAGGCGCGCACCGGGCCGCTCGCCGGCGGCAGCGCCCCGGACCCCAGCAGGTCGCCGTGCAGGGCGGTCTCGACGACCGCGGCGCCGTGCGCGGACGACGCCCAGAACGCGGCGCTCGCCACGTCGGGGGCGCGGGAGGCGAGCAGCGACAGCGCCCGCCCGTACCCGGCGAGGTAGACCTCGTCCTGCTCCAGGTAGTGCCGGAACACGGCGGGGTCGAGGGTGCCCTCGCCCAGCTCCCGCAGGAACCGGCAGTCGTCGACGGCGGCGCGCAGGTGCGCGGTGCGCGCCCACGCCTCGTCGGTGAAGCGGCCGGTGGAGCTGCCGGCGGGGTTCACGAGCCCTCCCGGTGCCGGGCGAAGGAGTGGTCCAGCGGGCCGTTGCCCGAACCGACGCCCAACGCGTCCGCGCCGGCGAGCGCACCCTGCAGGTAGTCGCGCGCCTCCTCCACGACGGGCAGCCAGCTCGCCGGGGCCCCCGCACCGCGCGCGGCGACCGCGGCGATCGCGGCGGACAGCGTGCACCCGGTGCCGTGGGTGTTGGCGGTGGCCAGCCGCGGTCGGCGCACCAGGTGCGTCGCGCCGGGTTCGGCGAGGACGTCGACGCTCTCCCCCCCGCCGAGGTGGCCGCCCTTGAGCAGCACGGCGGTGCCGCTGCGGCGCAGCAGCTCCTCGGCCTGCCCCACCGCCTCGTCCACCCCGCGGGCGGGCGCACCCCCCAGCAGCACGGCGGCCTCGGGCACGTTCGGGGTGACCAGGTCCGCCACCGGGACGAGCTCGTCGCGCACGGCGGCGACGGCGGAGACGTCCAGCAGCCGGTCGCCGCTGGTGGCGACCATGACGGGGTCCACCACGACGGGGCCGGGCCGGCGCTCGCGCAGCACGCCCGCCACGGCGCGGGTGACGGCGGCGTCGGCGAGCATCCCCGTCTTGGTGGCGTGGACGGCGACGTCGTCGAGCAGGACCTCCAGCTGGCGGCGCACGAAGTCCGCGGGCACGACGTGCACGCCGGAGACCCCCCGGGTGCTCTGCGCCGTCAGGGCGGTCAGGACGGCGGTGCCGTACGCACCCAGGGCGGCGAACGTCTTCAGGTCCGCCTGGACGCCCGCTCCCCCGCTGGGGTCGCTGCCGGCGACCGTGAGGGCGACGCGCGCGCTCACCGGTCCACCCGGCCGTCCCAGCGCGCCCGCAGCTCCGCGGCGGCGGCGCGCGGGTCCGGTGCCGCGCACACCGCCGAGACCACGCAGAACCCGGCGACGCCCGTGCCGCGCAGCTCGTGCAGGTTCGCCGCGGAGATCCCGCCGATCGCCACGCACGGGGTCCTGTCGGCGGCGGCGACGACGGCGCGCACCCCGTCCGGCCCCAGCGGGGCGGCCGCGTCGGGCTTGGTGGCGGTGGCGTGCACGGGGCCGACGCCGAGGTGGTCGACGACGCCGGCGGGCACGGCCCGCACCTGCTCGACGGTGGACACCGACAGGCCGACGAGCAGGTCGGGCCCGACGAGGCGGCGCACGTCCTCGGCGGGCAGGTCCGACTGGCCCAGGTGCACGCCGTCCGCACCGGCGATCAGCGCGACGTCCACGGCGTCGTTCACGAGCACCGGGACCCCGGTGCCGCGCAGCGCTTCCCGCACGGCGCGCACCAGGGCGAGCAGTTCCCGGTCGCTGGAACCCTTGCCGCGCACCTGCACCGCACCGGCTCCCCCGGCCACCGCCTCGCGGACGACGGCCGGGACCCCGCGGGCCCCGCACGCCGCGGTGTCGGTGACGAGGTACGGGGTGGGGGCGAAACCCCGGCGCGCGTTCACGACAGCCGCCCGGAACCGGTCAGGTCCGCGCGCAGGGCGGCGGCGTCCACGGCGTCCAGCTCGTCGATCCAGGCGATCGCGAAACCCCCCGGCCCGCTGCTGCGCGCCGCGGCCCGCTCGGCGGCCAGGGCGACGTGGGCGTGTGCGGTGACCGCCGCCAGCAGCGGGTCGTCGGTGACGGCTGCGCACGCGGCGACGAGGGCGCCCAGCGAGCACCCGGCGCCGGTGGTGCGGGTCAGCAGCGGCGAACCCCCGTGGACCCGCACCATGCGCTCGCCGTGCACGAGGACGTCCACCTCCCCGGAGACGGCCACCACCCCGCCGGTGCGCTCGGAGAGCCGGCGCGCGGCGGCCAGGGCCCCCTCGGCCGGCGAGGTGGAGTCCACCCCGCGCCCGCCGGCGCCGGAACCCTCCAGGCCCATCACCTCGGAGGCGTTGCCCCGCACGGCGTCGGGCGCGTGCTGCAGCAGTTCGCGGGCGGTGCGGGTGCGGAACTCCAGTCCGCCGACGGCGACGGGGTCGAGGACCCACGGGGTTCCGGCGGCGCGGGCGGACGCGGCGGCGAGCGCCATGGCGCGGGCGCGCTCGTCGTCGAGGGTGCCGACGTTCACGAGCACGGCGGAGGCCACCCGCGCGAACTCGGCGGCCTCGCGGGGGTTGTCGACCATCGCCGGTGCGGCACCCGCGGCGAGCAGCGCGTTGGCGGTGATGGTCGTCACCACGGAGTTCGTCAGGCACTGCACGAGCGGGTGCTCGCGGGCCAGGGCGTCGCGGACGTCCGCGACCTGCTGCGCGCTCGGGCACGCGGGGTTTGCGGCTTCCACGCCGTGACATCCCTTCGTCAGCACTACCTGCGTCAGGTTCGACGGGTGTGATCTCAGCCCCTCGCGGGGCACCCCGTGTCACGGGCGAACCTAGCACCGCCGCCGCCCCCCGCCCGCCCCACCCCA
>NZ_JBJLSE010000080.1:0-18164 GCF_050871845.1 Kineococcus arenarius subsp. arenarius | reverse complement strand
CCCGTGCGCCGACCGCCGCTTCGTGCCGCTGGTGCTGCCCGCGGTGGTGCTGCTGGCCACCCCCGCCGTCGCCTGGGCGGTGCGCGTCCTGGCCCCGCGCCTCACCCGCCCCCACCGGGCGGAAACCATGGTTTCCGCCCCTGCGGGAAGCCCCGGGGAGGCGGAAACCATGGTTTCCGCCCGGTGGGGGCGGGGGGTGGTGGGAGCCGCGGGGGTGGTGCTGCTGCTGGTGCCGGCGGCGCTGGCCACGGCACCGCTGGCCGGGCAGCGCACCGAGCGCGGGGAGCTGGCCGCCGTGGCCGAGGCCTGCGCGTCCTTCCAGGAGGGCGACGTGGCGCTGGCCGTGGACCCGCGCTCGCGCAACGAGTGGCCGCAGGTGCTGCGCGGCACCTGCTCGGTGCCCACCGCCTCGATCGTGGTGCCCACCGCGCAGGGCCGCCCCGGCACGCAGGAGTACCTGGACGTGCTGCGGGCCGCGGTGCAGCGCCAGGCCGAGCGGGTGCGCGCCGCCGGCGGGCGCCCGGTGCTCGTCGCCGCCGGCGGCGACCTCGCCGCGGCCGACACGCTGCGCGCCCTGGGCGTGGAGGAACCCACCACGGTGACGCGGGTGCGCACCAGCGAGGACGAGCGCGTCCTCACCGAGCGCCCCGACGGCGGTCAGGCCATCACCGTGGAGCTGGTGACGGGGGTGGCGCCGTGAGCGCGACGGCCCCGCCCGTCAGGGCAGCTTCGCCCGCGAGCAGCGCGTCACGTACGGCACCTCCAGCGACCCGACCGCGTCCAGGCGCTCCTGCGCCTGCCGGCGCACGTCGTCCAGCACGGCACGGCGGCCCGCCTCGTCCAGCGTGATGACCCAGCTGCGCGACATCGTCAGCTCCAGCAGCCCCTCCACGCTCGTGGGACGCGTCCAGCGCACGTCGTAGCGCTCGACCGGCCCGAAGGGCGGGCCCACGCGCGGGGCGAGGCTGCCCAGGTGCTCCTCGCCGGCGCCCGGCAGGGTGCGGTCCAGGCGCGCCACCCAGTCCACGGACGGGTCGCGCACGTTCCACAGCAGCCCCAGCGCCCCGCCCGGGCGCAGCACCCGCGCCACCTCCGGCGCCGCCCGGTCCGGGTCCACCCAGTGCCAGGCCTGCGCCGCGACGACGGCGTCGACGCTGCCGTCGGGCAGCGGCAGGTCCTCGCCGGTGCCGTCGAGCACCTCCACGTCCGGCAGCACCGCGGCGAACTGCTCGCGCATGCCCGCGGTGGGCTCGACCGCCACGACCTCCAGGCCGCGCGCCCGCAGCAGGCGGGTCAGCTTGCCGGTGCCGGCGCCCAGGTCGAGGACGCGGCGGGCGCCCGCCGGCAGCACCCAGTCCAGGGCCTCGGCGGGGTAACCGGGACGGGCGCGCTCGTACACGGCGGCGGCCTCGCCGAAGGATCGGGCCTGGGCGGCGCGCTGCGCCCTGCGCTGGTCGGGGTCCACGGGCACATGCTGCAACGGGCTCCCGGGCCGTTCGGCGCCGGGACCCCCGCCCCGGCCTGGGTAAGCTCCCCAGCGCCATGGCACCCGAACTCCCCGCAGACGCCGTCGCGTCCCCGCCCGCCCCGCCGGCCCCCGCCGGCGGCCCCGGACCGCTGCCGCCCCCGGTGGGGGAGGACGTCCCGCCCGTCGCCACGATCGTGCTGCCCTGCTACAACGAGGAGGCGCACGTCCTGCTCGAGATCGAGCGGATCACCGCGGCGATGGACGCCGACGGCATGCCGTACGAGCTCCTCGCGGTCGACGACGCCTCCAGCGACGGCACCCTCGCCGTGCTGCGCGGGGCCGAGGAGCGGTACCCGCACCTGCGGGTGGTGGCGTTCCGCCGCAACGGCGGCTCCGGCACGGTGCGGCGCATCGGCACGCAGATGGCCCGCGGCGAGATCGTCGTGTGGACCGACGCGGACATGACGTACGAGAACGAGCGCATCCCCGAGCTGGTGCGGGTGCTGCTGGAGGACGACTCCTACGACCAGGTCGTGGGCGCGCGCACCACCGAGGAGGGCAGCCACAAGGTCCTGCGGGTGCCGGCGAAGTTCGTCATCCGCAAGGTCGCCGAGGTGCTGGCCCGTCAGCGCATCCCGGACCTGAACTCCGGCCTGCGCGCCTTCCGCAAGTCGGTCTCGCTGCCGTACCTGCGGCTGCTGCCGCCCGGGTTCTCCTGCGTCACCACGATCACGCTGGCGTTCCTGTGCAACCAGCACGACGTGAAGTACGTGCCGACCGCGTACGCGAAGCGGGCGGGCACCTCGAAGTTCCACTTCGTCAAGGACGCCTACCGCTACATCCTGCAGGTGCTGCGGATGGTCATGTACTTCGAGCCGCTGCGGGTGCTGATGCCGCTGGCGCTGTTCCTGTTCGGCCTGGGGTTCGTCAAGGCCGTCACCGACATGTTCCGCCACGCGTTCTACTTCCCCGCGAACACCGTGCTGCTGCTGGTCTCCGGCCTGCTCATCGGTTCGGTGGCGCTGCTGGCCGACCTCGTGGTGCGCTCGCGGGACTCCTCGTGAGCGGGCAGCCGCAGCGCACCGTCGTGGTGGGTCCGGCCCACCCCGCCAAGGGCGGCACGGCGCTGCACACCACCGAGCTGGCCCGCCACCTGGCCGCCGGCCCCGGCGCGGACGTGAAGCTGGTCTCCTGGGCGCGGCAGTACCCCGCGGTGCTGTACCCCGGGCGGCCCGAGGTGCCCGGCGGGGTGCCGGAGGTCCCGGAGTTCGAGCCCACGGTGCGCTCGCTGGCGTGGAGCTCACCGGCCTCCTGGGTGCGCACCGGCCGCCGGCTCGCCCCCGCGGACCTGGTGGTGCTGACCCACGTGGTGCCGCTGCAGGTGCCGGCGCTGCTGGGTGTGCTGGCGGGGCTGCGCGCGGCCCGCTCGGGCGCGCGCACCGTCGTGGTGGCCCACAACGTCCTGCCGCACGAGTCGCGGCCCGGGGACGCGCTGCTGGTGCGCAGGCTGCTGTCCGCCGTGGACGGGGTCCTGGTGCACACCGACGCGCAGGCCGAGCTGGCCCGCGCGCTCGGCGCGGCGCACGTGGAGGTCGCAGACCTGCCCCCGCACCTGCCCGGTGGTGCGCCGCTGCCCGGCCCGGCCGGCTCGCGGGTGCCGCGCGACGGCGGGGTGCGGCTGCTGAGCCTGGGCGTGGTGCGCGGGTACAAGGGCGTGGACGTGCTGCTGGAGGCGCTGCGCCTGGTGCCCTCGGCCCGGCTGACGATCGCCGGGGAGCTGTGGGGCGAGGCGGGGCGCGCGGTGCGCGAGCTGGCCGGCGCCCCCGGGCTGCGCGGTCGCGTGGAGCTGCGCGAGGGGTACGTGCCCGCCGCCGAGCTGCCGGCGCTGCTGGCCGAGCACGACGCGCTGGTGCTGCCGTACCGCACGGCGACCGCCTCGCAGAACGCGCTGCTGGCCTTCGCGCACGGCCTGCCCGTGGTGGCCACCCGCACCGGCTCGTTCCCCGCCCAGGTGCGCGACGGCGTCGACGGCGTCCTCGTCGAGCCCGGCAGCGTGCCGTCGCTGGCCGAGGGCCTGCTGCGCCTGACCGGCGGCGGGCTGCAGCGCCTGCGCGAAGGGGTGCAGCCACCGGACCTGGAGGAGCCCTGGTTCGCCTACCTGGCCGCGCTGCGCCGCGCCGCCGAGGGGGCGACGGCCGCGGCCCCGCCCGGTGGGCGGCTGCTGGCGATCGCCAAGCGCGGCGCCGAGCACGCCCTGTGGGCGCGGGTGGGGGTGCAGCGCCGCGTCGGCGAGAGCCTCGCCGCCCGTGAGCTCGCCGCCCCGCCGGCGCGCCGGCCGGTGCCCAGCGGGGTGCCGCGCACCGGCGTGCTGCAGGACGCCGCGGAGGTCGCCGACGCCGTCGCGCAGGCCAGGCGCCTGCGCCTGCCCCCGCACCCGGACTCCCCGAAGAACTGGGACGCCCTGGGGGCGGTCGCGGCGGTGCTCACCCTCGCCGACGACGGCTCGCGCACCGCGCGCGTCCTGGACGCCGGCAGCGCCCGCTACTCCCCGGTGCTGCCGTGGCTGCGGCTGTACGGCTTCGGCGCCGAGCGCGGCGCCCTGTCGGGCATCAACCTGGAGTTCGGCGCCCCCGTGCACCGCGACGGGGTGGAGTTCCGCCACGGCGACGTCACCGCCACCGGGCTGCCGGGCGGTTCCCTGGACGCGGTGACGTGCATGTCGGTCATCGAGCACGGCGTGCCGGTGCCGGCGTTCCTGGCGGAGACGGCGCGCGTGCTGCGCCCCGGCGGGGTGCTGTGCGTGTCCACCGACTACGACGCCGACCCGCCGGACACGACGGGGATCACCGCCTACGGCGCCCCGGTGCGCATCTTCTCCCCGGACGACGTGCGCGAGCTGGTGGCGCAGGCGGACCGGGTGGGGCTGGAGCTGGTGGGGGAGCTGACCGACGAGGTCCTGGCGCACCCCGAGCGGCCGGTGCACTGGGCGCGCACGGGGCTGGACTACACGTTCGTCCTGCTGACGTTCCGCCGGCGCTGAGCGGCGTGCTGGGCCGGGTCCTGGCGCTGCTGCGCTCGCCGTGGGTGCGCGGCGCCTTCCTGCTGCTGGCCCTCGCGCTGGCGGCGGCGTACCTGGTGCGCGAGCGCGCGGCGATCGCCGACGCGTGGGCGCGCGTCGACGCGCGGGCGGTGGCCCTGGCGCTGGTGCTGTCGGTGGCGAACGTGGCCCTGTCGGGGGCGTCGTGGCGCGCGGTGCTGGCCGACCTGGGCTCGCCGCTGCCGTGGCGGGGCGCGGCACGGGTGTTCTTCGTCGGTCAGCTCGGGCGGTACGTGCCGGGCACGGTGTTCCAGTTCGTGGCGCAGGCGGAGCTGGCCCGCGACCTGGGGGTGCCGCGCCGGCGCACCGGCTCGGCGCTGGCGGTGGCGCTGCTGGTGTCGATGACGACGGCCGGGCTGCTGGTGACGGGCGTGCTGCCGTTCGCCCTGCGCGGCGCGGACCTGCCGGGCGGCGCGTGGGCGGGGTGGGTGCGCTGGGTGGCGCCGCTGCTGCTGGTGCTGCTGGTGCCGGCGGTCCTGAACCGGCTGCTGGGGGTGCTGCTGCGGCTGGCGCGCCAGGAGCCCCTGGAGCACCCGGTGACGGCGCGGGGCCTGCTGGCCGCCGCGGGATGGGCGCTGGCGTCGTGGCTGGCGGTGGGGCTGCAGGTGTTCGTGCTGGTGCGGTCCCTGGGGGTGGACTGGCCGGCGGGGCGGCTGCTGGCGCTGGCGGTCGGCGGGTACGCGCTGGCGTGGATCGTGGGGTTCCTCGTCGTGCTGGCGCCGGCGGGTGCGGGGGCGCGGGAGGTGGTGCTGGCGGCGGTGGTGGCGCTGGCCGCCTCGGGCGGGGGGCCGGCGGTGGTGGTGCTGGGTTCGCGGGTGCTGCTGACGGTCGCGGACCTGCTGCTGGCCGTGGCGGCGCTGGCCGCCACCCCCGGCGCCCTGGACCGCCTGCGCCGCGCCTCCTCCCGCCCCACCCCCTGACCCCGCGGTGATCGAGGAAGTTGCAACTTCCTTGATCACCGCGGGTGGGGTGGGTGGCGGTGGGGCGGGGGCGCTGCAGGTTGCGATCGTGTGAAGAATCGCGACGCACGGCGATCCCCGTTGGTGCATGCGGGGGGATGTCGGCATGGTGTGTCGGCCCGGCCCCGGGCGTCGCTCGGCGGCCGGAGCCGCACAGACGCCGTCGACCGCGGAAGAGGAACCCCCATGCGCCGCCGCACCGTGCTCAGCTCGCTCGCCGCCACGCCGATCGTCGTCGCCGGGTGCAGCTCCGGCGAGGGCGTGGACACCGGCCAGGGCGGCGGGGAGGGCGGTGGCGCCTTCGTCGCGGCCATCAGCGCCCAGCCGGACCAGTTCGACCCGCACAAGACCACCGCGTACGCCAGCTTCCAGGTGCTGGAGAACGTCTACGACACCCTCGTCGTTCCCGGCGCCGAGGACCAGGTGATGCAGCCGTCGCTGGCCACGGACTGGGAGACCAGCGAGGACGGCCTGACGTGGACGTTCACGCTGCGCGACGGCGTCACGTTCCACGACGGCTCCACCTTCGACGCCGACGACGTCGTCTTCTCGTACCAGCGCATCATCGACCAGCAGTTGTCCAACGCCTACCGCTTCGCCACCGTGACGGACGTGCGCGCGCAGGACCCGCGCACCGTCGTCATCACCGTCTCCGAGCCGACGCCGGCGCTGCTGGCGCAGATCGGCGGCTTCAAGGGCATGGCGATCCTGCCCTCGGGCGTGGACGAGGCGAGCCTGACGACGCAGGCCGTGGGCACCGGCCCGTTCCGGCTGGACAGCACCTCCGCCAGCGAGGTCTCGCTGAGCCGCTTCGACGACTACTGGGGCGAGGCCTCCGCGCTGGACGGCATGACGTTCCAGTTCATCACCGAACCCGCCGCCGCGATGACCGCGCTGACCAGCGGCCAGGTGCAGTGGACCGACAACGTCCCCACCCAGGACGTCTCCGACCTCGCGCAGGACGAGCAGGTCGAGCTCGGGCAGGTCGCCAGCGTCGACTACTGGTACCTGGCGATGAACCACGCCAAGGCGCCGTTCGACAACAGGGACGTGCGCCGGGCGATCGCCACGGCCGTGGACCGCTCCGCCGTCACCGAGGCCGCGCGCTTCGAGGCGGCCCGCCCGAACCAGACGGCCATCCCCGAGGACAGCTTCTGGTACTACGACTACGCGCCCTTCACCACGGACGTCGACGAGGCGAAGCGCCTGCTGGAGGGCGCCGGGGTCACCACCCCGATCACGATGGGCCTGATGGTGACCTCCGAGTACCCCGAGACGGTGACGGCCGCGCAGGTCCTCGCCAGCCAGCTCGAACCGCTCGGCATCCAGGTGGAGATCCAGACGGAGGACTTCGCGACCTGGCTGGACCGGCAGGGCCGCGGCGACTTCGACGCGTTCATGCTCGGCTGGCTGGGCAACATCGACCCGTTCGACTACTACGACGGCCAGCACCGCACCGGCGGGTCGAACAACTACCAGGGCTACTCCAGCCCCGTCACCGACGACCTGCTGAACCGCGCCGCGGTCGCCACCGACCGCGACGAGCGCAAGGACCTGTACGACCAGGCGGCCAAGCAGATCGTCGACGACGTGTCCTACCTGTACCTGTACAACCCCGACGTGGTGCAGGCGTGGACGCCCGGGCTGACCGGTTACACGATCCGCCCGGACAAGGCCGTGAACTTCGAGGGGGTGGAGCTGCCCTCGTGACGGGGATCGCCCTGCGGCGGGCGGTGCAGTCCGTCGTCGTCCTGCTCGGCGTCAGCGTGGTGGTGTTCGCCCTCGTGCACCTCGTCGACGGCGACCCGGTGCGCCTGGCGCTGGGCACCCGCTTCGACCAGGAGACGTACGAGGCGCTGCGCGAGCGCGCCGGCCTGGACCAGCCGCTGGTGGTGCAGTACCTGCAGTGGATCTCCAGCGCCGTCACCGGGGACCTGGGCGTGAGCTTCCGCTCCGGCGAGCCGGTGACGGCGCTGATCCTGGAGCGCCTGCCGGCGACGCTGTCGCTGGCGGGCGCCTCGATCCTCGTGGCGCTGCTCATCGCGGTGCCGCTGGGCACCGCCTCCGCGCTGCGGCCCCGCTCGGTCGTCGACGGGGTGGGCACGGTCCTGAGCCAGATCGGCATCTCGGTCCCGGAGTTCTGGATGGGCATCATGCTCATCCTGCTGTTCGCCGGGACGCTGGGCTGGTTCCCCGCCGGCGGCTACGTGCCGCTGAGCGAGGACCCGCTGGGCTGGGCGCGCGCGCTGGTGCTGCCGGCGGTGACGACGGGCCTGGTCTCCGGCAGCGTGCTGACGCGTTTCACCCGCTCCAGCGTCCTGGAGGCGCTGGGCGCCGAGCACGTGCGCACCGCCCGCGCGAAGGGCCTGGGCGCCCGCGCGGTGCTGAACTGGCACGTGCTGCGCAACGCCCTGCTGCCGCTGGTGACGGTGACGGGCGTGCAGCTGGCGTACCTGCTCTCCGGGGTCGTCGTGGTGGAGATCGTGTTCGCCTGGCCGGGCCTGGGGCAGCTGGCCCTGCAGGCGGTCCAGGCGCGCGACTACCCCGTCCTGCAGGGCGCGGTCCTGCTGTTCGCGTTCGTGTTCCTCCTGGTGAACCTGGTGGTGGACCTGCTGTACTCCAAGCTCGACCCGAGGATCAGCGCATGAGCGCCGCCCAGGACCCCGTGGCGGTCCCGGCCCGGCGGATCTCGGTGCGCCCGGCGCGCGGACGGTTCACCACGGCGCTGAAGCTGCTGCTGACGTCGCCGCCGACCCTGTTCGCCGTGCTCGTCGTGGCCGGCGTGGTGGTCCTCGCGCTGTTCGACGAGCTGATCGCCCCCACCGGCTACAACGAGGTGGACGTGCAGCAGCGGCTGCTGCCACCGGGCGAGGGGCACTGGTTCGGGACGGACGACCTGGGCCGCGACGTCCTCAGCCGCGTGGTGCTGGGTGCGGCGGTCTCACTGCAGGTGGGCGCGGTGGCGGTGGGTTTCTCCCTGCTGGTCGGCGTCACCGTCGGCCTGCTCGCGGGGTACTACGGGCGCTGGCTGGACACGGTGCTCATGCGCCTGATGGACGTGCTGTTCGCGTTCCCCGCGATCCTGCTGGCCATCGCGGTCATCGCGATCCTGGGGCCGGGCACCACGAACGCCATGATCGCCATCGGCATCACGTACACGCCGGTGTTCGCGCGGGTCACGCGCGCGGCAGTGCTGGGCGTGAAGGAGAGCGTGTTCGTGCGGGCCTCGCGCTCGGTGGGCGTCTCCGACGCCCGGATGCTGCTGCGGCACGTGCTGCCGAACGCCGCCCCGCCGATCATCGTGCAGACGTCGGTGAGCCTGGCGTTCGCGGTGCTGGCCGAGGCCGCGCTGTCGTTCGTGGGCCTGGGCACGCAGCCGCCGGCGCCGAGCTGGGGGCGGATGCTCTCGGAGGGCCGCGGCTACCTGGAGGACGCGTGGTGGATGGCGGTGTTCCCCGGCCTGGCGATCGTGCTGCTGGTGCTGGCGTTCAACCTGCTGGGCGACGGGCTGCGCGACGTGCTGGACCCGCAGCAGCGCAGCGCGCTGGAGGCCGCGCGGGCGAAGCCGCGCCGGCGCGGCCGGGCGGGGGTGGGCGCGTGAGCGAGCCGGTGCTGACCGTCCAGGACCTGCGGGTGCGGATGGACACCCCCCGCGGCAGCGCCCAGATCGTCAACGGGCTGAGCTACTCCGTGGCGCCGGGCGAGACGGTCGCCGTCGTGGGGGAGTCCGGCAGCGGCAAGAGCGTGTCGGTCATGGCCCTGCTCGGGCTGCTGCCCAAGCAGGCCCGCGTCTCCGGCAGCGCGCTCTTCCGCGGCCGGGACCTGCTGGGCATGCGCGAGCGGGAGCTGCGCGCCGTGCGCGGCGACGGCGTCGGCATGGTGTTCCAGGACCCCATGACGTCGCTGAACCCGGTGCTGACGATCGGCCGCCAGCTCACCGAGGGGCTGCTCGCGCACCGCGCGGTCTCCGGGAAGAAGGAGGCGCGCGAGCGCGCCGCGCAGCTGCTCGCCGACGTGGGCCTCCCCGACCCGCGCGGGGCGCTGGACCGCTTCCCGCACGAGCTCTCCGGCGGGATGCGCCAGCGCGTCGTCATCGCGATCGCCCTGTCCGGGGACCCCGCCCTGCTCATCGCCGACGAGGCCACCACCGCCCTGGACGTCACCGTGCAGGCGCAGATCCTGGACCTGGTGGCCCGCCTGCAGGACGAGCACGACACCGGCGTGGTGTGGATCACCCACGACCTGGGGGTGGTCGCCGGGATCGCCGACCGGGTGCTGGTGATGTACGGCGGGCGCTGCGTGGAGGACGGCACCGTCGACGACGTCTTCGAGCACCCCGCGCACCCCTACACGCAGGGGCTGCTGGGGTCGCTGCCGCAGCTGCACGACGACGAGCCGGGCGGCCGGCGCCGCGAGCTCGTCGCCATCGGCGGCACCCCGCCGCCGCCCACCGACCTGCCGCCCGGGTGCGTGTTCTGGCCGCGCTGCCCGGTGCGCGGCCACGAGCGCTGCGCCACCGAGCAGCCGCCGCTGACCGCCGTGGGCGCCGGGGCGGGCGGGGGCACGGGCCGGGTGCCGCACCGGGCGGCGACGTTCTACGACGCGGCGCGCGACGCCGGGGAGGTGGGTCCGTGAACGACGGGGCGCGGGAGCGCGCGGGCGACGACGTGCTGGTGCGGGCCCGGGGCCTGCAGGTGCACTTCCCGGTGCGCTCGAAGGGCGTGCGCCGCCGGCGCACCGGCGAGGTCCGGGCGGTGGACGGGGTCGACCTGGACATCCGCCGCGGCGAGACCCTCGGGCTGGTCGGGGAGTCCGGGTGCGGCAAGTCCACCCTGGGCAACGCGCTGCTGCGCCTGGTGGAGCCGACGGCGGGCACGGTCGAGTTCGACGGCACCGACGTCACCGCGCTGGGCGCGCGCGAGCTGCGCGCGCTGCGCCGGCGCGCCGTGATGGTCTTCCAGGACCCGTACGCGTCGCTGGACCCGCGCACCACCGTGGGGCAGACCGTCGCGGAGCCGCTGCAGGTGCACGGCCTGCACCGCGGCGCCGAGGCCCGGGCCGCGCGGGTGGCGGAACTGCTGGAGCTGGTGGGCCTGGACCCGTCGGTGGCCTCGCGCTACCCGCACG
This sequence comes from Kineococcus arenarius subsp. arenarius, assembly GCF_050871845.1. Lineage (NCBI taxonomy): Bacteria > Bacillati > Actinomycetota > Actinomycetes > Kineosporiales > Kineosporiaceae > Kineococcus > Kineococcus arenarius. The sequence goes on along the minus strand of NZ_JBJLSE010000080.1, from coordinate 7,513 downwards.
AGTTCTCCGGGGGCCAGCGCCAGCGCGTCGGCATCGCCAGGGCCCTGGCGGGTGAGCCGGACTTCGTGGTGTGCGACGAGGCCATCGCCTCGCTCGACGTCAGCGTGCAGGCGCAGGTGCTGAACCTGCTGCGCGACCTGCAGCAGCGCCTGGGCCTGACGTACCTGTTCGTCTCGCACGACCTGGCCGCGGTGCGGCACGTCAGCGACCGCATCGCCGTCATGTACCTGGGACGCGTGGTGGAGGTCGGGGACGCCGACGCCGTCAGCACCCGCCCGCAGCACCCGTACGCGCAGGCGCTGCTGTCGGCGGTGCCGCTGCCCTCCCCGGCCGCCGAGCGCCGTCGCGAGCGGATCGTGCTGTCCGGCGACGTGCCCTCGGCCACGCGGGTGCCCTCCGGCTGCCGCTTCCGCACCCGCTGCCCGCGCGCGTTCGCGCCGTGCCCGGACGTGGACCCGGCGCTGCAGGAGGTGGAGCCGGCCCACACCGCGGCGTGTCACCTGCACGGCGTGGTGGGCGTGCCCGTCGCCGAGCAGCGCCGGCCGGCCTGACCGGTCGGCCTGACCAGCCCGGCAGCCCGTCGGGTGGCGCACCGTCACCCGTGCGCACGCCGCGGTGTGCTCCGTTCAGGGGCTCTCGCCACCCGCGCGGTGCGGTCCGCCCGTCCGCGTGCCGAGGAGGAGCGGGTGAAGACAGTCCTCGAGATCGAGACGACCAAGCCGATCGGCACCCGCGAGCTCAACGGGTTCCTGTCCGGCATCGCCGCGGCGGTGCCCGGCTGCTTCGTCTCCCAGGGACCCAGCACGCGCGGGCGGCTGACGGTGACCGTGCTGTCCTCCACCGCGCTGGCGCTGGAGGTGGCCGAGCAGGTGCTGGAGTCGCTGCCGCACCTGTGCGACTCCATCGCCTCGCTGTCCCTGCACGAGCCGGTCCGCCGCGCCGCGCGCTGACGGCCCCGCCGGCGACGCCCGCGCGTCAGTCCTCGTCGCGCGGCACCCGGGTGGAGGTGCGCTGCACCACGTCGGAGAACTCCGGGTGCCGCTGGATCCAGCGGGACACGAACGGGCACAGCGGCACGGCGGTCAGCCCGCGCTCGCGCACCTCCTCCAGCGCGTGGCGCACCACGGCGGAGGCGATGCCGCGGCTCTCGAAGCCCGGCAGCACCTCGGTGTGGGAGAACACCAGGAAGCGCGGTGCGGGGGAGTAGACGGCGACGGCGGCCAGCTCCCCGCCCACCCGGCCCTCGAAGCGGGACAGCTCGGCGTTGTCGGTCACGACGAGCTGCTGCTCGGGCGCGACGTCGGGCGCAGTCTGCTCTGGCGTGGTGCTCACGGTGCCTCTCCTGTCGGTCGGGGCGACGGCCGTCGTGGAGCAGTGAACAGCCTCCGGCGCCAGGATGACAGGGGAGTGTCCGCCCCGTGGCCCCGGTGGGGGCGGGCGCGCCGGGTGGTCCGCCGGCGACCGGGGCGAGCGGCGCCCGGTCGCCGGCGGGGACGAGGGGCCTCAGCCGCCGTAGGACAGACCGTGGCCGAAGCGGAAGAGGGGGGCCTCGGTGTCGAACGGGGCGTCGGGGCGGCTGCGCTCGACGGCCGCCGTCGAGGACGGCAGGTCGAAGGGCAGCCTGCCCTCGGGCGCGACGACGCCCAGGGCGACGTCGAGGAAGGCCTCGGCGCTGCTGCCGTGGTCCACCAGCAGCGCGGCGGCCCCCTCGGCCAGCTCGGGCACGACCGCGGCGCGGTCCAGGTAGAGGTCCACCACGGTCGGCACGGTCGCCAGCAGGGCGCGCAGCCGCTCCTTCTCGGCGGGCGGGAACTCCAGCGAGCCGGCGTGGAACATCGCCTCGAAGCCGCCGGGGCGGGGCTCGTAGGGCGCGCGCAGGCGCACCAGCGCCAGCCGGGCCTGCGCCGGGTCGTCCACGACCCGCAGGCCGCGGCGGCGCACCAGCTCGGGGTCCACGCCCTCCACGTACACGGCGCCGGCCGTCGCGGCGTCCAGGGGCAGCACGCCGTCGCGGTTGGTCAGCAGGGTCATCGACCGGCGCTGCGCCAGTTCACCGTCGCGGACGAAACCCTCGGCGCCGACGGTGCGCACCGCGGCCTCGACGTCGACGTAGGGGTTCTCGAACAGCCCGAGGCGGAACTTCTCGCGCAGCAGGCGCCGCACGGAGACGTCGATGCGCTCCTCGCTCACTCGCCCGGTGCGCACGAGTTCGACGACCAGTTCGGGCCTGGACTCCCCGCCGAACTGGTCGCAGCCGGCGAGCAGCACCTTCTCGGCGCGCTCCAATGGGCTGAGGTGCTCCACGCCCCAGGCGCGCGCGGGCATGTCCTGCCCGAGGATCACCGCGTCGGTGAGCAGGCCCCAGTCGGTGCACACGATCCCGTCGAAGCCCAGTCGCTCGCGCAGCAGGCCGGTGACGACGCTCTTGTTGAACCCGAACCCGACCTCCTCATGCTCGGTGCCGACCGGCATCCCGTAGTACGGCATGATCTGCGAGGTTCCCGCGGCGATGGCCGCCACGAACGGCTGCAGGTGGTGCTCGAACATCCCCGCCGGGTAGACCTGCTCCTTGCCGTAGGTGAAGTGCGGGTCCTCGCCGTCCTTCTGCGGACCGCCGCCGGGGAAGTGCTTGGTCATCGTGGAGACCGAGTCGGGCCCGATCCGCTCGCCCTGGAAACCGCGCACGTAGGCGGCGACCAGTTCGCTGGTCAGGTCGGCGTCCTCGCCGAACGTGGCCACCACGCGCGCCCAGCGCGGTTCGGTGGCCAGGTCCACCTGCGGGTGCAGCGCCGCACGGATGCCGACGGCGAGGTACTCCTGCCGGGCGACGTCGGCGAACCGCTCGACGAGCTCGGGGGAGCGCAGCGCCGCCAGCCCCAGCGTCTCGGGCCACTGCGAGAACGCGCCGGCCGTCGCGGCTGTGCCGGGGTTGTCGGAGAAGTGGTTGCGCGGGTCGGTGGACAGGGTCACGGGGATCCCCAGCCGGGTGGCCGCCGCGCACTCCTGCAGCCGGTTGTGCCAGGTCGCCGTCTCGCGCACGTCCTGGACGCTGCCCAGGAGGTTGAAGTGGTTCATGTGCTTGCCGACCACCGCGTCGCGGGTGGAACCCGCCCCGAACGCGGGGTTCGCCCCGGCCAGTTCCCCGCCGGGTCCGGGGGCGACCATGTCCTGGAACATCAGGCCGGCCTTCTCCTCGAGCGTCATGCGCGAGAGGAGGTCCGCCACGCGCTGCTCGAGGGGCAGGGAGGCGTTCCGGTAGGGCGGTGCGGGTGCTTCGGTGGTCACGGGATCGTCCTCCTGGGTCGGGGTCACTTGACGGCCTTCACGCGGAACACGCACGCCGAGCCGGCGAACACCACGATCGCGCCCAGCAGGTACCAGGTGCTGTACCCGCCGATGGGCAGGTGGGCGCCGGCGGCGATGACGGCCGGGGCGACGGCCGGGGCGATGGACTGCGGCAGGGCGTTGGCGATGTTCAGCACGCCCAGGTCCTTGGCGGCCTCGTCGGGGTTCGGCAGGACGCTGGTGGCCAGCGCCATGTCCACCGACATGAACGCGCCGAACCCGAGGCCGATGACGGCCTGCGCGGCGACGACGGTGGCCACGCCCGGCGCGAAGGCGAGCAGCAGCAGCCCCACGGCCATGACGGCGCTGGCCAGCGCGACGAACGGCTTGCGCGCGCCGAGGCGGTCGGAGAGCACACCGCCCAGCAGGCTGGAGGCGATCATCAGCACGGCCGCGGCGGTGTTGGCCAGGGCGATGACGCTCACGGCCCTGCTCTCGGACAGGCCCAGCTCGTCGGTGAGGTAGAAGAGCAGGTAGGCGCTGATGCCGGCGTAGCCGAAGAACATCGCGAACCGGCCCAGCCACACCCACCCGAAGTCGGGGTGCGTTCGCGGGTCGAAGACGAAGGAGCCGAAGAACTCGCGGGCGCTCAGGCGCCCGGCGGGCGCCTGCACCAGTCGGCGGTCGCGCAGCGCGAGGGCGAACAGCACGGCGAGGGCGCCGCCGAGGGCGCCGGGCACCAGGAACCGCGCGAGGGAGGAGTCCAGCAGGTTCACCACCCACGAGCCGACCACGATGGCCAGCGGGGTGCCGATGCCGACCACGCCCGAGGCCCGGCCCCGCTCGCGCTCGGGCACCTGGTCCGGGATGGTGGCGTTCGCCGCGGCGAGCACCGCGTTGAAGGCGGTCTGCGCCAGGCACCAGCCCACGAGCACCACCCACACCGACTGCGCGGCGCCGATGAGGGCGAGCGCGGCGACCCCGATGACGGCGCCGCCGAGGATCCACGGCCGGCGCATCCCCAGCCGGGAGGTGGTGCGGTCCGACAGGCGCCCGATGAGCGGGTTGGCGAACAGCGCGAACAGCGCGCCCACGCCGGTGACCAGGCCCAGGGCGGTGGCCTTGTCGTCACCGGCGATCTCGGTGACCTTCAGCGACAGGCCGACGAGGACGGGGGTCAGCAGCGCGAGGTAGGCGCCGAAGTTGGCCGCTCCCAGCAGGGGCACGAACCCCCGGCCGGGTCGTGCCGGCGGCGGGTTCGTCGCGCCGGGTGCGGCGGGGGTGCTCATCTGCGTCACTGCGACTCCTTCGTCCTGCGCCCGTCGCGGGCGCGTTCCCCTGCGCCGCCGCGGCGGCGCACCCCGGGAGAGTACGCCTCTCGTCTACCAGTCGGTAGGTGAGCGTTGCACCGGACGGGGGACCGTCGCGCGACTAACAGGACGGGCCGGTCCGTTACCCTGCGCGCGCACGGCCACGGGCGGCCGCGCTGGAGGAGGCGACGTGAGCCGGGTGACCGCGGTGGACCCGCACGGGCCCGCACCCGACGAGCCGGCCCCGGCGCCGGGTTCGCGCCGCGCCCAGCGCGACGCCCGCCGCGAGCAGATCCTCGAGGTCGCCACCCGCCTGTTCGGCGAGGGCGGCTACCGCGGCACCTCCCTGCGCGACCTGGCGCGCGCCTGCGGCGTCTCGCACCCCACGCTGCTGCACCACTTCCCCGGCAAGGACGAGCTGCTGATGGCCGTCCTGCGCCGGCGCGACGAGCGCACCGCGGCGGTGTTCGAGGGCGTCGACGACCCCCGCGAGCTGCCCGCCCTGGTGCTGCGCCTGTCCGAGGTCAACGCGACCGCGCCCGGCCTGGTCGCGCTGTTCGCGGTCACCTCCGCGGAGGCGACCGCTCCCGAGCACCCCGCGCACGGCTACTACCGCGAGCGCTACCGCGCGGCCGTCGAGGGCATGTCGGCGCAGCTGGAGCGGGCCCGCGCGCAGGGCCTGCTGCGCGCCCACGTCGACCCCCGCCGCACGGCGCGCGCCGTGTTCGCCCTGCAGGACGGCGCCCAGGTGCAGTGGCTGCTGGACCCGGCCGACGCCGACGTCACCGCGCTGCTCGCGGACCTGGTGCGCGCGGTGTTCGTCGAGGACGCCTGGCCCGCGCAGCTGCGCCCGGCCGCACCCACCACCACCGGCGCCTGACTACCGTGGAACGGTGAGCGTCCCCACCGAGCGCGCCGACGCGCACGCCGGCGCACCCCTGGTGCGCCGCTGGCGGCCCGGCTGGGACCTGGACCTGGCGTGCACCGTCTCGGTGCTGCGCCGCGGCGCGGCCGACCCCACCTTCCGCCGGGAGGACGACGGCAGCGTGCGCCGCGCCACCCGCACCCCGCACGGGCCCGCCCAGCTGCACCTGCTGCCGCACCCGCGCACCGGGGAGGTCGAGGCCCGCGCCTGGGGCCCCGGCGCCGACTGGGCCCTGGACGGCGTGCCGGACCTGCTGGGCGCCGCCGACACCACCCACGCCGAGTTCCGCCCGCTGCGCGAGCACACCGCCCTGCACGACGCCTGGCGGGCCCACCCCTGCTGGCGCCAGCCGCGCACCCGAGCGGTGTTCGAGGCGCTGTCGGCCTCCGCGCTGGAGCAGGTCGTCACCACCCGCGAGGCGTTCGCCGGCTGGCGCCGCCTCGTGCTGCGCTTCGGCGAGCCCGCCCCGGGACCGGCGGGGGTGTGGGTGCCCCCGGCGCCGGAGGACTGGCTGGAGGTGCCGTCCTGGGAGTGGCTCGCGGCCGGCGTGGAACTGCGCCGTCGCAAGGTCACCATCCTGGCCGCGCCCCGCGCCGCCGCCCTGGAACGGACCCTGGCGATGGACGAGGCCACCGCCGACCGGGCCCTGCGCTCCCTGCCCGGCATCGGCGTGTGGACCTCCGCGGAGGTGCGCGCCCGCGCCCACGGCCACCCCGACGCCTTCTCCTTCGGCGACCTGCACGTCGCCGCCGACGTCTCCTGGGCGCTGACCGGCGAGGTCCTCGACGACGCCGGGTGCGCCGAGGTCATCGAGTGCTACCGCGGGCACCGCTACCGGGTGCAGCGCCTGCTCGTGCTCGCCGGGGTGCGCCGGCCCCGCCGCGGCCCCCGCGCCGCCCTGCCCACGCACACCCCGAACCGCGCCCTGCGCGCCCACCGACCCCGCCGCGGCGCCTGAGCGGTGCGGCTGGTGGGATGCACCGCGTGCGCGTGCTCCTCATCGGCTGGTCCAGCGTCCTGCACGGCGAGGCCACGGCCGGCGACCTGCTCAGCACCGAGGCGGTCGCGCAGCGCCTGCGCGACGCGGGCGCGCAGGTCGACCTCGCCTTCAGCCCCGCGGTCCTGCGGGCGTACGGCCCGCGCGGCGGGTTGCTGTACGAGGACGCCGAGCAGGTCCTGCGGGTCGACCCGGCCGCGTACACGCACGTCGTGTGGGCGTGCGGGCCGCTGACCGGCCGGCCCGTGCAGCAGGTCCACGAGCGCTTCCCGCACGCCCGCCGCCTGGCCGTGGGGGTCTCCGTCCTGGACGCCGCCGACCCCGCCGTGACCGGCTTCCACGCCGTGGTGCCGCGCGACGCCCCGGGCGCCGCGGCGGGCCGCGACCTCGCGGCCCGCCCCGCCGTGCCGGCCGTGCCCGTCATCGGCGCGTACCTCACCCGCGGGCAGGGCGAGTACGGCGCGCGCCGCCGCCACGAGCAGGTGGCCGACGCGCTCACCGGCTGGCTGGGCGGCCTGGACGTGGCCCGCCTGGAGCTGGACACCCGCGTCGACCCGCGCGACTGGCGCCTGCCCGCCACCGCCGAGCAGGTCCTGGCCGTGGTCTCCCGCCTGGACGTCGTGGTCACCACCCGCCTGCACGGCCTCGTCCTCGCCCTGCGCGCGGGGGTGCCGGCGCTCGCCGTGGACCCCGTCGCCGGTGGCGGCAAGGTGAGCGCCCAGGCGCGGGCGTGGGGCTGGGCGGGGGTGCTGGGCGCCGAGGAGGTCCTGGCCCCCGACGGAGCCGCCGCGCTGGACGAGCAGCTGGCCTGGTGCACCTCCGGCAGCGGCCGCGCGGCCGCGGCGGCGGCGCGCGAGCAGGCGCCCGCCGCCGGCGCCGAGCAGCTCGACGCGCTCAGCGCCGCCCCCTACCCCCCGCCCGGTCACCCGATCGGGCTGGCGTTCGCCGTCGAGCCGCACGTGCGGCCGCTGCCGCGCAGCCTGGTCAACGTCTACC
>NZ_JBJLSE010000079.1:0-18699 GCF_050871845.1 Kineococcus arenarius subsp. arenarius | reverse complement strand
CCCGGGCGGGGCGCCCGCGCCCCGACCCCGGGGCGCCCGCGGGCGGGGGGGGCGCGGGGCGGGGGGGGGGGGCGGGGGGGGCCGCGCCCCCCCCGCGCGGGTGCGGGGGGGGTGCGCGCGCTCACCGCACCGCTCCGTCCCCGTAGTGGTCCAGGAAGACCTCCTCCAGGCGGGGTTCGCGCACGCTGAGCGCGGTGACCCCCGCCGCGGCGAGCTCGCCCAGCACCGGGCCGGGCGAGCCGGTGAGCGAGAACCGCAGCCGCCCCTCGCCGGTGCTCTCCACCCCCTCCACGCCGGGCACCGCCTCCAGCAGCGGCCGTTCCCCCGTGAACGTGACGGTCACCTCGCTGCGGTGCAGGTGGCGCAGTTCCGGCACTCCCGCGACCTGCACGAGCCGGCCGGCGCGCAGGATGCCGACGCGGTCGCACACCGCCTCGACCTCGGCGAGCTGGTGGGAGCACAGGAACACCGTGCGCCCCTGCTCGCGCGCCTGGACGACGGCGCGGCGGAACTCGCGCTCCACCAGCGGGTCCAGGCCGCTGGTGGGTTCGTCCAGCACCAGCAGCGGTGCCCGGCTCGCGAAGGCGGCCACCAGGGCGACCTTCTGCCGGTTCCCGCTGGAGTACGTGCGCGCGGGTTTCGAGGGGTCCAGGCCGAACCGCTCGACGAGCTCGTCGCGGCGCGCGGTGTCGGTGCCGGGTCCGGTGGCGGCCAGCAGGTGCAGGACCTCCGCACCCGTCAGCCGCGGCCACAGCGCCACGTCGGCGGGCACGTGCGCCAGCAGTCGGTGCGCGCGGGCGACGTCGGCCGCGTCGACGCCGAACACCTCCGCGCGCCCGGCGGTGGGCCGGGCGAAACCCAGCAGCAGGCGGATCGTGGTGGACTTCCCCGCACCGTTCGGGCCGAGGAAGCCGAACACCTCACCGGCCGGCACGTCGAGGTCCAGGTCGTCCAGGGCCGTGGTGCGGCCGTAGCGCTTGGTGAGGCGGGTGGCGCGCACTGCGGGAGCGTCCATCGCCGGGTCCTTCCGGGTCGTCGCGGATCTGACCGCCGACCAGGCTTCCCGGCACACCGAGGGGGAGCGTACGCCGGTCGCGCCGCCCCGGACAGGGGGTTCCGGTGCGCCGCTGTGGCAGGGTCCCGGTGTGCAGCAGAACCCGCAGCAGGACCCGCAGGGCGGGGCACCCCGTCCGTTCACCGGCCTGGTCGCCTACCCGCCCACCCCCTTCGACGCCTCCGGGGCGGTGGACACCGCGGCGCTGCGCGAGCTGGTGACCCGCGCGGCCGCCGGCGGCGCCGACGCCGTCGCGGTGCTCGGCAGCTCCGGCTCGGGGGTGTACCTCGACGCGGACGAGAGGCGCACCGTCGTGCGGCACGCCGCACGGGCGCTGCGGGGCTCGGGCGTCCCGCTGCACGCGGCGGTCAGCGCCCTGGCGACCCGGGACGCGGTGTCCGCCGCCCGCGACGCCGTGGACGCCGGCGCCGAGGGGGTGCTCGTCTCACCGGTGGGGTACGTGCCCCTCACCGACGAGGAGGTCGTGCCGCACGTCGCGGCGGTGTCCGCCGCTGCAGGGGTCCCGGTGTGCTTCTACAACAACCCGACCACCACCCGCTACGACGTGACGCTGCCGGTGCTGCGGGAACTGGCGGGTGCCGGTGCGCTGGCCGCCGTGAAGGACACCGCCGCCGGCCCGGAGCAGTGGCGCGAGCGCCTGGCGGGCTACCGGGACGCGGGGCTGCCGTGCGCCGTGGGGTTGAGCCGGGACGTGCTGCTGGTGGGGGCCGGCAGCGCTGCGGACGCCTGGCACTCCGGCGTCGCGGCGCTGCTGCCCGGCGCGTACGCGCGCCTGCGCGCGGCCGTGGTGGCCGGGGACGGGCCCGAGGCCGAGCGGTGGACGGGGTTCCTGCGGCCCGTCGTCGAGGAGCTGGCGCGGCTGCGCCCGATCGCGGGTCTGCACGCCCTCGCGGCTGCGCTGGGCGTGCCGGCGGGGGCGCCGCGCGCACCCCTGCGGCCGGCACCGGGCGCGGCGGTGCGCAGGTTCCGCGAGCTGGTGGCGGCCGCGCCGGCGCGCTGACCCCGTCCGTCGCTGCGCCGGAGCGGGCCGCCCGGCTCGCTCAGAAGCGGAAGGGGATGGGGATCGGCCCGCAGCAGCACACCCCGCGCCCACCGCCGGCCATGAGCAGCGACGCGGCCTGGTAGCAGGCCAGGAACCGCACGGCGCTGGGCACGGCGCCGCCCAGCAGCCCGCGGCTGCGCACGATGCTGCGCACGGCCCCGGAGCAGGAGTCGCCGCCGTGGGCGACGCGGTGGGCGCACGCGTAGCCCTTCCTGGGGGAGATCCGGCGCTGGTACACGTCGCACAGGGCGTCGAACGCTCGGGCTGCGGGGCTCGTCATGCCCCGACGCTAGCGCCGTCGCGGCTGCGGCGCTCGGCGTCGGGGCGATGAGTCCGGCGCCGGACGCCGGTCACCTCCTCGACGGCTGGTCGACGACAAAAGGAGCGGCGTGGTGTCGGAGGTCTTCCCTAGGGTTCCGGTCATGGCAACGACGAGCACGGCCACCGCGCGGGCGGTGTCCCCGGCGGTCGAAGCACGGGGACTGGTGAAGAGGTACGGCGACGTCACCGCGGTGGCGGGCGTCGATCTGACGGTGCCGGCGGGCACCGTCCTGGCCCTGCTGGGCCCCAACGGCGCGGGCAAGACGACGACGGTGCGGATGCTCACGACCCTGCTGGTCCCCGACGAGGGGACCGCGACGGTCGCCGGCGTGGACGTCGCGGCCGACCCGCGGGAGGTGCGCCGCCGCATCGGGCTGTCCGGCCAGTACGCGGCGGTGGACGAGAACCTCACCGGGTTCGAGAACCTCGACATGGTGGGACGGCTGTACCACCTGGGCCGGCGGCGTTCCCGCGAGCGGGCGTGGGAGCTGCTGGAGCAGTTCGACCTGACGGACGCGGCCAAGCGGGTCGCCAAGACGTACTCCGGCGGCATGCGCCGCCGCCTGGACCTCGCGGGCGCCCTGGTGGCCGAGCCGCCGGTGCTGGTCCTGGACGAGCCGACCACGGGCCTCGACCCGCGCAGCCGCAACGACATGTGGGAGCTGCTGACGCGGATGGTCGGCGGCGGCACCACGCTGCTGCTGACCACGCAGTACCTGGAGGAGGCCGAGCGCCTCGCCGACGACATCGTCGTCATCGACCACGGCCGCGTCATCGCGCGCGGCACCGCCGACGAGCTGAAGACCCAGGTCGGCGGGCAGCGCGTGGAGGTCGTCGTGGCCGCCGACGGCGACGTGGACGCCGCCGTCGCGGTGCTGCACGAGGTGGCCGTCGGCGAGCTGCAGGTGGAGCGCCGAGCGCGCCGGATCACCGCACCGGTGACCTCGGGCACCCAGGTGCTGGTGCAGGTGCTGCAGCGCCTCGGCGAGGTGGGCGTCGTGCCGCTGGACGCGGGGCTGCGCCGCCCCACGATGGACGACGTCTTCCTCACGCTGACGGGCAAGCCGGCCGACGAGGTCGCCGGCGACGACGAGCCGGCGCGGCCGGTGGGGGAGGGGGTGCGGCCGTGAGCGCGGTCGGGACGGTGCTCGCCGACAGTTCGGTGATCGCCAAGCGGAACATGCTGAAGATCACGAGGATTCCCGACCTGCTGGTCGGCACCCTCATCTCGCCCATCATGTTCATCCTGCTCTTCGGGTACGTCTTCGGCGGCGCCATCGGGGTGAACGGGGCCAACTACCGCGAGTTCCTGGTGCCGGGGATCTTCGCGCAGACGGTCATCTTCGGCGCCACCATCACCGGCGCCGGGATCGCCGACGACATGCAGAAGGGCATCATCGAGCGGTTCCGATCGCTGCCGATGGCGCAGTCCGCGGTGCTGGTGGGGCGCACGGCCTCGGACGTCGTCCTCAACGTCATCGTCACCGTCATCATGTCGCTGACGGGGCTGGTCATCGGCTGGCGGATCCGCACGTCGTTCCTCGACGCGGTCGTCGGGTTCGCGCTGCTGCTGCTGTTCGCGTACTCGCTGTCGTGGGTGATGGGCCTGCTGGGCCTGCTCATCCGCACCCCGGAGGCGTTCAACAACCTCGTGTTCCTGACGGTCTTCCCGCTCACGTTCGTGACCAACGCCTTCGTGCCGCTGGAGACCTTCCCCGGCCCGCTGCGGACGATCGCGGAGTGGAACCCGGTGTCCACCCTCGTGCAGGCCGCGCGCGAGCGCTTCGGCAACGTGCCCCCGGGCACCGAGCTGGGCACCTGGTCGCTGCAGAACTCCGAGCTGTACACGCTGCTGTGGATCGTGCTGATCCTCGCGGTGTTCGTCCCGCTGGCGACCCGGCAGTACCGGCGGGCCGCGGCGCGCTGACACCCCGGCGCGCGACGGCCCCCGTCCCCGTGGTGCGGGGACGGGGGCCGTCGTCGTGTCAGATGCCCAGCCCGGCGGTGCGCTCCGGCGGCGGCCCGACGAGCACCAGGTCCAGCTCGTCCTGCAGCTTCTGCAGGACCGCCACCGGCGGGGGACCGACGAGGTCGGTGCTCTCGCTGCTCATCGTCCCCGGTTCCGGGTAGGAGCGGTCCTGGGTGGGTGAGCCCAGCACGCTGAAGAAGGGCTCGAACACGTCCGGGGTGAGGATCCCCAGCATCTCCGTGCGGTGCGCGTCGAACGCGAACGTGTGGATCGTCCCCGCGGGGGCGTGCACGAAGTCGCCGGGGGTGAGCAGCACCTCGGTGCCGTTGACCCACAACCACACCCGCCCGGACAGGCACAGGAAGTTCTCGGTGTGCTCGCGGTGGAAGTGCCGGCCGAAGTAGCGGCCCGGTGCGCCGACGGTGTGGATCGCGAAGTAGCGGTGGTCGGTGTTCCGGCCCCGCGACAGGTACGTGTAGAGGGCGTCGGGGGTGCGCAGCCGGTCGCCCTCCCCGCCGCGCAGGAAGTACGGCTCGACACCGGCGGGCAGGTCGGCGTCCCACCGGTCGTCGGTGCGCACCTCCTCCAGGGACGGGAAGGTCACTCCCAGCGGTGCGCCGGCCTCCCGGCGGCGCTGCGGCGAGGGCGGCCCCGACGGGCGGTCGCGGTGGGCGTGCACGTCCACCGGTGTGCCCAGCGCCTCGACGAGGGCGAGCGCCCCGCCGGGCGCGGCCCACGTCAGCAGCCGCGTGCCGTGGGCCAGGAACCGCCAGGCCAGCGGCGTGCCCGCGGGGACGTTGAACGAGTCGCCGGGCACCAGCACCCGGCTGGCGCCGCCCAGCTGGACCTGCGCGCTGCCGCGGACCAGCACGAAGGAACGCTGCTGGTCGCGGTGGACGTGGTGGGCGGTGGACGCCCCGCGGGGCCCGTCGACCCAGGCGGCGTCGAACAGCCCGCCCGTGTCGGCGGCCCGGGCGAACACCGTCCACAGCTGGCCGTCCAGCTCGTAGCGGTGCCCCTCGCCGTGGGCGACGTAGTACGGCACCGGCTCGCCCGGCAGCGCGTTGCGCACCGGTGCCAGCCCGTGCACGGTCTCCAGGTCGACGCTCACGCGGTCTCCTCTCCCAGCAGGTGGCGGGCGAGGAAGTCGCCCACCTCGTCGAACGAGAACGTCGCCGGGCCGCTGCGCTCGCCCCGCCCCGGCAGGAACTCCCGCACGGTGGAGGGCGCACCGCCCTCCCGCTCCAGCCGGCCGTCGTCGAACACGCGCGGCCCGGGCACCTCCACGGCCCCGGCGGGGTTGAGGAACCCGTGCCGGTACCCGTCGAGCAGGTGCAGGGTGCTCTCCACCCCGGCGGCGACGAGGGCCTCGTGCAGCAGGACGCTCTGGTCGCACCGCACCAGCACGTCGGCGGTGCCGTGCGCGATCTGGAACGGCGGTGCGGCGGCGGTGACGTGCGTCAGGGGCGAGGCCGCCCGCGCCGCCTCGGGCCGCTCGGCGGGCGGGCCGCCCAGCAGCCGCGCCTCGGGCGCGTTCGCCCCGCTCATCGCCGGCGGCGCCGAACCGGAGGAGTCGGCCACCACCCGCTCCAGGTCCACGGGCCCGTAGCCCTCGGCGACGGCCTGGACGTCGGCACCGGGCTCGTCGTCCCCGACCCGTTCACCGGGCAGGACCCGCACGTGGCCGGTGACGCCGGCCAGCGCGGCCAGGTGGCCGCCCGCGGAGGAACCCCACAGGCCGATCCGGGTGCCGTCCACGCCCAGCGCGGAAGCCTCGCGGCGCAGGTGGCGGACGGCGGCGCGCACGTCGTGCAGCTGCGCGGGGAAGAGGGCCTGGCCGCTGAGGCGGTACTCGATGCTCGCCATCGCGATGCCGCGGGCGGCGAAGAACCGCGTCAGGTCCGGGGCGAGGTGGCGGTCGCCGGTGAACCAGCCGCCGCCGTGCAGCCACACCACGACCGGCGGGGGCCCCGACGGACCGCCGGCGCCCGCGGGGAGCACGAGGTCCATCAGCAGGGGGCTGCCGTCCCGCTCGGCGAACACCAGGCCGCTGCGGGTGGGGGCTTCGTCGCTCACGCGCAGCATCCTGCGCGACGGTGCGCGCGAGCACCAGGACGCGGTTCGCAACGACCATGAGGTGGAACCTCACGGTGGGGGGCCGGCGCCGAAGCGCCCGGCCTGCTCGCGGGCGACGGCCAGCGCCACCCGCTCCAGGGTCCCCAGCGCCCGGCGGGGGTCGCCGGCCCGGTGCACCAGCCCCACCGTCACCGCCGGGACGTCCCGGATCGGCACGAACCGCAGGTCCGAGCGCGCGTGGGAACGGGCCAGGGTGGCCCCGGCGATGTTGACGGCCATGCCCGCCGCGCACAGGTCCAGCACCTCCTCCAGCGTCGCGGCCGCCGGGTCCACGCGCGGGCGGCGCCCGTCCGGGCGGGGGCTGACGAACCACGCGTCGAGCGTGGCGTCGTCGTCGGCGACCCCCACGAACCGCTCGCCGGTGGTCTCCTCGATCCCGACGCTGCGCCACCCGGCCAGCCGGTGACCGGCGGGCACCACCAGCACGCGGCCCTCGCCCCACAGCGGCACGGCCCGCAGGTCCTGCGCCGCGGGCAGGTCCACCGCCGGCACCAGCGCGACGTCCACCCGTTCCGAGCGCAGCGCCCGCAGGGACTCGGCGAAACCCAGCCGGCGCAGCTCCCAGCGCACGTCCGGCAGCTCGCGCGCCGCCGCCGCCAGGACCGCCGAGCACAGCGGCCCACCGGCCACCAGGCCGACCACGACCCGCTCACCCGTCTCCCGGCGCCGCTGCGCCCACGCCTGGACCTCGTCCACGGACCCCACCGCCCGCCGGGCCAGCGGCAGCAGCTCGGCCCCGGCCGCGGTCAGCTCCACGTGCCGGGAGGTGCGGTGGAACAGCCGGGTCTGCAACCGCTGCTCCAGGCCCGCGACCTGCTGGCTCAGCGAGGGCGGGGCGACGTGCAGGCGCTGCGCGGCGCGCGTGAAGTGCAGCTCCTCGGCCACGGCCAGGAAGCAGCGCAACTGCTGGACGGTCAGGTCCACGACGGGCTCCTCAGCGCCGCGGGGTGCGGCGCACCGGCGACACCGGCGTGACGTCCACCGCCACCGGCAGGCTGCGGATCACCAGGGACGACCTCTCTGCTCGACGGGGCCGGCGCCACCGGCCCGGGGTGGTGACCACGGTAGGCCAGCGGTCCGGCACCGCCCGGCGCCCTCCCGCCGGCTCCACCGGCGTTCGCCCGTACGGGTGAACCCGCACGCTCACCGCACGCACCGGTGGTACCGCCCACCCTCAAGGACCCCGGCACGGCGTCCGAACCCGTCTTCAGAGCACCCCGCACCGGGCGGGGCCGGTGCGGTGGAGGTGCGGGATCGTGGGACGGGACCACACGGGGGCCGGGCGCGGGCTGCGCCGTGCGCTGAGCTGCTTGCTGGCCGCGGGGGCGCTGGCGGGAACCGCCGCGGGTACGGCGGTCGCCGCGCCCGCCGCCGTCCCCGCCGCCGCCGCGAGCGTGACCCTGAACTCCGCTCTCGCCGCGCCCGACACCGACCTGGGCACCCAGAAGCGCCAGGTCGTCGACGGCATCAACGCCGAGCGCGCCGCGCACGGGCTCGGCCCGCTGACCGAGTTCGGCGACGTGTCGGCCGTCTCCCAGCGCTGGGCCGAGGCCCAGGCCGCCAGCGGTTCCTACCGGCACAACCCGGACTTCTCCGGCCAGCTCGCCGGGTACTCGGGCAAGGGGGAGATCATCCACCTGAGCTACCAGAACCGCACCGACGGGAACTGGGCCGTGAACGGGTGGATCGGTTCCCCCTCGCACCACGCCATCATGCTGGGCGACTTCACGGGGATGGGCGTCGGCATCGCCGTCGGCCCCGCGCGCGTGCCGAACGCGCAGACCGAGATCTACTACGTCGTGAACACCGTCAAGGGCACCCGGCCGGCCACCACCACGGTCTCCGCCCCGGCGACCGGCACCTTCACGAACCGCGGCGCCACCCACCGCCTGCAGGGCGCGATCCTGTCCCGCTACCAGGGGATCGGCGGTCCCGGCAGCGTCCTCGGCCTGCCCACCACCTCCGAGCTCACCACCCCCGACCGCACCGGGCGCTACGCCCACTTCGACGGCGGGTCGGTGTACTGGACGTCGACCACCGGCGCCCAGGTCGTGCGCGGTGCCATCCTCGGCACCTGGTCCGCCCTCGGCTGGGAGAACTCCGCCGTGGGGTACCCCACCGGCGAGGAGTTCGCGATCCGCGACGGCGGCCGGGTGCAGCGGTTCGCCCGCGGGCTCGTGTACTGGACGCCGGAGCTGGGTGCCCACGAGGTCCACGGCGCGTTCGGCGGCACCTACGCCGCGCAGGGCTGGGAGAACGGCTCCCTGGGATACCCCCGCACGGGTGAGTACGCCGTGAAGGGCGGTGTTCGCCAGGAGTTCCAGGGCGGCACCTTGACGTGGGACCGCGCCACCGGCCGCGTCACCCGTTCCTGAGACCGCCGGGCGGAACCCCCGGCCTCGCCGGGGTTCCACGGCGGGGCTGCGCCGACGCGCGGCGCAGCCCCGCACCCGCCCTCAGAGCAGCGGCACGACCCCGGCCAGCAGCGCGGCGCAGCGCGGCGCCGCCTCGCGCCCGGCCTCCAGCACCTCCTGGTGCGACAGCGGCTGGTCCGACACCCCGGCCGCGAGGTTCGTCACCAGGGAG
This sequence comes from Kineococcus arenarius subsp. arenarius, assembly GCF_050871845.1. Classification (NCBI taxonomy): domain Bacteria; kingdom Bacillati; phylum Actinomycetota; class Actinomycetes; order Kineosporiales; family Kineosporiaceae; genus Kineococcus; species Kineococcus arenarius. The sequence continues at coordinate 9,570 of NZ_JBJLSE010000079.1, read as the reverse complement.
AACCCCAGCACCTCCAGGCCGGCGTGCCGGGCCGCGATCGCCTCCAGCGCGGTGGACATGCCCACCAGCGTCGCGCCCAGCACCCCCGCCATGCGCACCTCGGCGGGCGTCTCGTACTGGGGGCCGTGGAACTGCGCGTACACGCCCTGCGGCAGGGTCGGGTCCACCGTGCGGGCGAGGGCGCGCAGCCGCGAGGAGTACAGGTCCGTCATGTCCACGAACGTCGCCCCCTCCAGCGGGGTGGCGCCGGTGAGGTTCAGGTGGTCGGCGATGAGCACCGGCGAACCGGGACCCACCGACGGGTCCAGGCCGCCGCAGCCGTTGGTCAGGACCACCGTGCGGCAACCCGCCGCGGCGGCGGTGCGCACGCCGTGGGCGACGGCCCGCACCCCGCGGCCCTCGTAGAAGTGGGTGCGCGGCAGCACCAGCGCCGCCAGCGGTTCGTCGTCCTCGCGCGGCACCCGGATCGAGCGGATCGTGCCCGCGTGCCCCACCACCGCCGGCGGGGTGAACCCCGGCACCTCGGTGCCCGGCACCTCCGCGACGACCTCACCCAGCCGGTCCGCCGCCGCCGCCCACCCCGAGCCCAGGCACAGCGCCACGTCGTGGTGGGGCACCCCCGTCAGCTCCGCCACGCGCGCGGCGGAGCGGGCGGCGAGGTCGAAGGGGTCGTCGGGGTGGCCGGTGGAGTGGCGGGCGGGGGGAGCGGCTTTCGTCACGACGTTCAGCCTAGGTCGTCGTCGCGGCCGTGCCGGCGCTCGGGCGCGTCGTCGCCCCGCGCGTCCCCGTCCCCGTCCCCGTCCCCGTCCACCCGCGCGGCCAGGTCGTCCAGGACCAGCCCCTCGCGCGGCACCGACCCCGAGCGGTAGCCCGCGCGCGCCAGCACGTGCCCCGACACGGGCGCGGTCAGCACCTGGGCGGCCGCCACGAGCAGCAGCGTCACGACGGCCGGCGCGCTGTCGGCGAACTGCAGCCCGACGCCCAGCAGCACCAGCAGCAGCCCCAGGACCTGCGGCTTGGTGCCGGCGTGCATGCGCAGCCACAGGTCCCCGAAGCGCACCAGCCCCACCCCGGCGCTGACGGCGAACAGCGCGCCGAGGACCACCAGCACGCCCGAGACCACGTCCAGGACCCCCGCCACGCTCACCGGTCGTCCCGCCCGACGAAGCGCGCCACGGCGACGGACCCGGCGAAGCCCATCAGGGACAGCACCAGCAGGACCGGCAGGTAGGCGGTGGACCCGCGGTCGGCGGCGACGACGGCCACCCCGCACAGCAGGATCGCCACGAACACGTCGACCGCTGCGGCGCGGTCCAGCGTGGTCGGCCCGCGCACCAGCCGGACGGCCACGAGCACGGCGGCCAGCCCCAGCAGCGCCAGGGCGGTCCACGTGAACACCCCCGTCACGGCGTCCTCCCCTCCCGCGAGCCGGCCCGCGCCGGCGGTAGGGCCCGCCGCACCCGCTCCTCCAGCTGCAGGACCTGGTCCCGCACGTCCCCGGCCAGGTCGTCGGGGGACCCCGTCACGGGCACGTGCACGTACAGGGTGGCGCCGGGGACGTCGATGTCCACCGTGAGCGTCCCGGGCACCAGCGTCAGCAGCTGCGCCGTGGTCACCACCACCGCGTCGGAACCGTCGCGCAGCCGGACGGCGACGATCGCGCCGGCCGGCGCCGGACCCGGCCGCACCGACAGCCACGCGATCTGGACGCTCGAGCGCGCCAGGTCGGCGGCGACGTGCCCGGCGAGCAGCAGCAGCCCCACCGGTGAGGGGCGCCGCTCCGCCCGCACCGCCGGCAGCGGGAAGACCCGCGCCAGCACCAGCACCACGAGCACCCCGCCGGTGAGGTTCAGCGCGGTCACCGAACCCCACAGGGCCAGCCAGACCACGAGCATCGCGGCCCCCACCGCCCAGCGCGACCACCTCACGGCTCACCCCCGGCGTCGTCCACGCCGCCCACGACGCGCAGGTAGCGCTGCGCGTCGATCGTGTCGGTGGCGGCGCCCTCGGCGATGCTCAGCAGCGGGCCGCCGACCAGCGACAGGGCGGTCACGACCACCACCGCGCCCGTCGCCGCGGCCACCGTGGTGCGGCGCGGGCGCCCCTCGCCGACCGGTTCGCCCCCGCGCTCGCCCGCGTGCGGCCGGGCGTCCTCGACGTCCTGCTCGACGTCCTGCTCGGTGCCGTCGGCGAACCCCAGCCGGCCGTTCCAGAAGACCGCGGACCAGGCCCGTGCGATCGCGTACAGCGTCAGCAGGCTGGTGACGACCGAGGCCACCACCAGCACCCACGCGTCCCAGCGGCCGTCGGCGACCCCGGCGCGCAGCAGCGCCAGCTTGCCCAGGAACCCCGAGAACGGCGGGATGCCCGCCAGGTTCAGCGCCGGCAGCAGGAACAGGACCGCCGTGCCCGGCGCGAGCGCCGCCAGCCCGCCCAGCCGCCGCAGCGACGTGGTGCCCGTCCGGTGCTCCACCAGCCCCACGACGAGGAACAGCGCCGTCTGCACGAGGATGTGGTGCACGGCGTAGAAGACCGCCGCCGCCACGCCGGCGGCGCTGCCCAGCCCGATCCCGAAGAGCATGTAGCCGATGTGGCTGACCAGGGTGAACGACATCATCCGGCGCAGGTCGTGCTGCACGACGGCGCCGCAGATCCCCACCAGGAGCGTCGCCAGCGCCACCGCCAGCAGCAGCACCCGCAGCGTGCCCGGCCCGAACAGCAGGTCGTGCGTGCGCACGATCGCGTACACGCCCACCTTCGTCAGCAGGCCGGCGAACACCGCCGCCACGGGCGCGGCGGCCGCCGGGTAGCTGTCCGGCAGCCACCCCGACAGCGGGAACGCGGCCGCCTTGATGCCGAACGCGACCAGCAGCACCAGTTGCAGCGCGGTCGCCACCGCCGGCGGCAGCGCGGCGATCCGCCCGGCCAGGTCCGCCATCGCGACCGTGCCGGTGGCCGCGTACACCAGGCCCACCCCGGTGAGGAACACCAGCGACGACACCAGCGAGACGACGACGTAGGTGGCGCTCGCGCGGATCCTCGTGCCCGTCCCGCCCAGGGCGAGCAGCACGTAGCTGGCGGTCAGCAGCACCTCGAAACCCACGTAGAGGTTGAACAGGTCGGCGGCCAGGAACGCGATGCAGACGCCGGCGGTCAGCGCCAGGTAGGTGGGGTGGTAGATGGACACCGGGGTCGAGCGCTCGTCCCCGGTGCGCCCCTGGCCGATGGAGAACACCATCACGAGCAGGGTCACCACCGAGGACGTCAACAGCACCAGCGCCGAGAGCCGGTCCGCGACCAGGCCGATGCCCACCCCGGCGGTCCAGCCGCCCACCGTCACGTGCTGCGGGCCCTCGGTGACGGCGAGCGCGAGCAGCGCCGCCGAGGTGGCCACGACGCCGGTCAGCACGGTCAGGGTCACCGCCCGCTGCGCACGGGGGCGGCGGCCCAGCACGAAGGTGACGGCGCACCCGAGCAGGCACAGCAGCACCGGCAGCGGCACCAGGACCCTCACGGTTCCCCCCCACCCTCGGTCGCGCCCTCGTCCTCGCCGCGCTCACGCCGGTGCGGGCCGGCGTCGCGCACCACGTCGTCGCCGTCCAGGCGGCTCAGGCGGTACGCCAGGGCCAGCCCGAACGCCGTCACCGCGAAGGTGATGACGATGGCGGTGAGCACGAACGCCTGCGGCAGCGGGTCGGCCGCCGACGTCAGGGTCGCCTCGGTGACCTCCCCGCCGACGCCGAGCACGGGGGCGGGGCCCGCCGGGCCGGCGGCGGACACGATCAGCAGGTTGACGCCGTTGCTGGTGACCACGACCCCCAGCACCACCCGGCTCAGGTGCCGGGAGGTCAGCAGGTAGACGCCGACCGCGACCAGCCCGGCCACGGCGACGGTGAGGACCACCGTCGGGCTCACGCGGACACCCCCTCCGGGACGTCGTCGGGGTCCACGTCGCCGGGCCCGGCGTCGCGCTCGTGCTGCTCGTCCACGCCGGCGCCCAGGCTGCGCAGGACGTCCAGCACGGTGGCGACCACGACGAGGTACACCCCGACGTCGAAGCCCAGCGACGTCACCAGGTGCACGTCGCCCAGCACCGGCAGGTGCAGGTCCAGCACGGCGCTCTCGAACGCCCCGGCGCCCAGCGCCAGGGGGGCCAGGCCGGCGACTCCGGCGATGAGCAGGCCCAGGCCCAGCAGCACGCCCGCGTCCACGCGCGCGGCCTCCCCGAGCTCGTAGCGACCGCCGGCCGCGTAGCGCAGGAACAGGGCCAGGCCCGCGACCAGGCCGGCGGCGAACCCGCCGCCGGGGCGGTCGTGGCCCACCAGCAGCAGGTGCACGGACAGCACCATCACCACGCCGAACACCAGCCGGACGGCTGCCTCGACGACCGCGGAGCGCCGCCCCGCGGGCAGCGTGCCCGCCGCCGTCAGCCACGGCCGCTGCGGGGCGCTGTCCGGTCCCGGGTGCAGGTCCCGCTCCTCGTGCCAGCTGGAGGCGAGCGCCGCGCTGCCGGCCGCGTCGGCCTCGCGCAGCCCGGGGGCGCGCCCGGTGCGGTGCCGCAGGAACACCATGCTCGCCACGCCCGTCGCCGCCGCCGTCAGCACGGTGATCTCCCCGAAGGTGTCCCAGGCGCGCACGTCCACGAGGATCACGTTCACCACGTTCTCCCCGCCGCCCTCCTCCACCGCCAGGCGGGCCACCAGGTCCGCGACGGGCTCGGCGCTGCGCGCACCGAGCGCCACCGCCGACAGCAGGGCGGCGACGACCCCCGCGCCCGCGGCGGCGGCCACCCGCACCGCGCGCGAGGGGCCGCGCGCGGTGCGCCCGGGGTCCGGCTCGAACCGCGGCGGCAGGCGGCGCAGCACGAGCAGCGCCACCGCCAGCGTCACCGTCTCCACCAGCGTCTGCGTCAGCGCCAGGTCCGGGGCCCCCGCCACGACGAACAACCCGGCCAGCGCGTACCCGGACACCCCCACGACGAGGAACGCCGAACGTCTGCTGCGCACCGCCGCGGCCGCGACCGCGCCCGCCACGCACAGCGCCGCCAGCAGCGGTTGCGCCGGTGCGTCCCACGCCCGCCACTCGCCCGGCCAGGCGCCCGCGGCCACCGCCAGCACCAGGCCCGTGCCCGGGCCGACGACCAGGGTCGCCGCCACGACCAGCACGTACTGCGGCAGGGAGCCGCGCTGGTGGGCGCGCGTGGTCCTCGCCGCGACGGCGTCCAGGGCCCGCAGCGCCTCGTCCTGCACGCGCCCGGCCGTCAGCTCCCGCAGCGGGCGCACCGCCAGCCGTTCCTGGGCGCGCAGCACCCGCCCGCGGGCCGCGACCAGCAGCGCGCCGCCGCCCAGCGCGACGGCCGAGGCCGCCAGCGCGGGGGTGAGGCCGTGCCAGAGGGTCAGGTGGTACGGCTCGGGACCCTCGGCGGGGCGGTCCGCCACCACCGCCGAGACCAGCGCGTCCACCGGGCCCGGCACCAGCCCGAGGACCAGGCCGCCCAGGGCCCCCGCGGCCGCCGGCAGCACCATCGCCGCACCCGGCCCGTGCAGCCGGGTGGGTTCGGCGCCGGCCCGGTCGCCGAAGGCGCCGAGCACGAACCGGGTGCTGTAGGCGGCGGTGAGGACGGACCCGACCACCAGCACCACCAGCACGACCCGCTCGGTGGTGCCGCCGTGCGCGGCGAACGCCTCGAAACCGGCCTCGTGGGCGATGAACCCCAGCGTCGGCGGCACCCCCGCCATCGACGCGGCCGCCGCGATCGAGACGAGGAACAGCGGGCGGGCGCTGCGGTGCAGCCCGGACAGCTCCCGCACGTCGCGGGTGCCCGCCGCGTGGTCGATCGCCCCGGCGACCATGAACAGCGCGGACTTGAACATCGCGTGCGCCAGCAGCAGCCCGGCGCCGGCCAGCGCCGCCGTGCGCCCGCCGGCGCCCAGCAGCACCACCATGAACCCCAGTTCGCTGATGGTGCCGTGGGCCAGCAGCAGCTTGAGGTCGTGCTGGCGCAGCGACCGCCAGGCGCCCACCAGCATCGTTGCGCCGCCGACCACGACGGTCGCGGTGCGCCACAGCGGGACCTGCTCGAACACGGGGGAGAAGCGGGCCACCAGGTACACCCCGGCCTTCACCATCGCCGCGGCGTGCAGGTACGCGCTGACCGGCGTGGGGGCCACCATCGCCCCCGGCAGCCAGGCGCTCACCGGCAGCAGCGCCGACTTCGTCACCGCCCCCGCGAGCAGCAGCACCGCGGCCACCGACACCGCGGCCGTCGGTTCCGGCGGGGCGGCCAGCAGTTCCGAGATCCGGGTGGTGCCCGCCTCGGCCGCCAGCAGCAGCACGCCCACCAGCAGGGCCAGGCCGCCGGCCGTCGTCACCAGCAGCGCGTGCACGGCCGCGCGCCGCGCTTCGCCGCGGCGCCCGCCCGCTCCGACGAGCCACCAGCTCAGGACGGTGGTGACCTCCCAGAACACGTACAGCAGCACCAGGTCGTCGGCCAGGACCAGGCCGAGCATCGCCCCGGCGAAACCCAGCAGCGCCGGCACGGTGCGCACCCGGTCGCCGGCCTCCTCCTCGCCGGCGAAGTACCCCGCGCTGTAGGCGAGCACGAGCGCGCCGACCCCGGCCACGACGAGCACCAGCAGCCCCGCCAGCGCGTCCAGGCGCAGCGCCACCGACAGGTCCAGACCCGGCACCCACGGCAGTTCCGCGGTGCGCACCGCCGAGGTGCCGTCCACCGCCCACACCCGCGCCAGCCACACCACGGCGGCCAGCGGGGCCAGCGCGGTCAGCAGGACGCCGCGGGTGCCCCAGCGTCGCACCACCGGTACGGCGAGCAGGGCACCCGCCGCGTGCAGGAGCAGCAGCAGGACCATGGTGCGGCCACGCTAGGGGGGACCGGCCGACCCGGCCCGTCGAGAAGGGCGGGGCCGCGCTTCAGGCGTCGTCGGAGCGGCAGGGGCGCGCGCGCAGCGCCAGCACGTAGTCGTGGGGGGCGCCGCCGGCCTCGGCGGCGTCGGCCAGGCCGCCGAGGTAGCTGGCGGTGGGCAGCCCGCCCTCGTAGTCGTCCAGCACGTACGTCCAGGCCACCACGTCGCCGTCGAGGGTCTTCACCCGCACCTTGACCTTGCGGAACACGCCCAGGGCCGCGCCCTCCAGCTCGTCCAGGAGCTCGGCGTCGGCCTCGGCGATGTCGTACAGCGCCACGTACACCTGGTCGCCGGGGGCCTCCACGACCGTGGCGACCGGCCCGCGCCAGCTGCGGGCCTCCCCGCCGAACGTCAGCCGCCAGTCCAGCAGCCAGCCCGTCGACCGCAGCGGCGAGTGCGGTGCTTTGCGCGCCATCGCCTCCGGGTCGAGGTTGCTGGCGTACGCGGCGTAGGCGGGCACGTGAGCGGGCACGAGGGTGAACTGTAGGACGCCGCGCGCCGGTGCGGTCGCACGGCGTGCGCTCGGGGTGACCGGTGTCGGGGCCGTGGGGGAGCATGGTCCCGTGAGTCCCCAGAGCGCGTCCCCCATCGCCCAGCGCCAGCGCGTCGCCGTCCTCGGCGGCGGTCCCGGCGGCTACGAAGCGGCACTGGTGGCCGCCCAGCTGGGCGCCGACGTCACCGTCGTCGAGCGCCAGGGCCTGGGCGGGTCCACGGTGCTGACCGACGTGGTGCCCTCCAAGACCCTCATCGCCACCGCCGAGACCATGACCACGGTGGGCGGTGCCACCGAGCTCGGCGTCCGCTTCCCCGGCGGCCCCACGGGGGACACCGAGCCCGCGGGGGCCGTCAGCGTGGACCTGGCCCGCGTGCACCAGCGCGTGAAGTCGCTGGCCCTGTCGCAGTCGGCGGACGTGCGCGCCCGCCTGGAGAAGGAGGGGGTGCGGATCCTCGCCGGCGACGGGCGCCTGGACGGCCCGAACGCCCTGCTGGTGACCGACGGCCCCGACGCGGGCGAGCGCGTCGAGGCCGACGTCGTGCTCGTCAGCACCGGCTCCAGCCCCCGCACGCTGCCGGACGCGCAGCCCGACGGCGAGCGCATCCTCACCTGGAAGCAGGTCTACGACATCGAGGAGCTGCCCGAGCACCTCATCGTCGTCGGCTCCGGCGTCACCGGCGCCGAGTTCGCCAGCGCCTACGACGCCCTCGGCGCCCACGTCACCCTCGTCTCCAGCCGCGACCGCGTGCTGCCCGGCGAGGACGCCGACGCCGCCGAGGTGCTGGAGGAGGTGTTCCGGCGCCGGGGCATGGACGTCGTGTCCCGCTCGCGCGCGCAGAAGGTGGAGCGCCACGGCGACACCGTGACCGTGACCCTGTCCGACGGGCGCACCCTGGAGGGCTCGCACTGCCTGGTCGCGGTCGGCGCGATCCCCAACACCGCCGGCATCGGGCTGGAGGAGGCGGGGGTGTGGACCTCCGAGTCCGGGCACGTCGACGTCGACAAGGTCTCGCGGACCTCCGCGCGCGGCGTGTACGCCGCCGGCGACTGCACCGGCGTGTTCCCGCTGGCGTCGGTGGCGGCCATGCAGGGCCGCATCGCGATGTGGCACGCCCTGGGCGACACCGTCGCCCCGCTGAAGCTGCGCTCGGTGTCCGCCAACGTGTTCACCTCCCCGGAGATCGCCACCGTGGGCTGGACGCAGAAGCAGATCGACTCCGGCGAGGCGCAGGGCGAGATCGTCAAGCTGCCGCTGGCCACGAACGCGCGCGCCAAGATGCTCGGCATCCACGACGGGTTCGTGAAGCTGTTCTGCCGCAGTGGCTCCGGCACCGTCATCGGTGGCGTCGTGGTCGCCCCCCGGGCCAGCGAGCTCATCTTCCCGGTGACGCTGGCGGTGGAGAAGCGCCTCAACGTCGACGACGTCGCGCACGCGTTCACGGTGTACCCGTCGCTGACGGGTTCGCTGGCCGAGGCTGCGCGGCAGTTGCACGTGACGGGGGAGTAGCGGGACGCCCGGTGGCGGTGCGCAGCAGTCGCACGGTGCGCCCGGCGCGCACCGTGCCGCCGCCCGGGGACAGCACCGAGCGCGGAGCCATCGATCATCCACTTGCCTGATCGGCACGTGGGTGGCGGTCCCGATCCGTGGACCACGACACCGCTCAGGCGCAGGCCGACGAGGTCCGTCGCGCCCACCTCGCCGTCAGCCGCCCCACCCTGCCGCGCACCACGTGCGCCCTCCCGGCCGGCAGCACCCGGCGTTCGTCGCCGCCGCGGTGCTGCTCTTCGCCGCGGCCCACCTGCTGCCCACGGCCCTCCGCCGCCGGCGCGGTCTGCACGGCTACCGCGGCTGGACCAGGACGGAGAACACCACCTTCCTGCTGGTCGCGGTCCCCCTGGTGATCAGCGGGTTCGCCGGCGGTCGTGAACTGGCGTGGATCTTCACCGGCCCGGGTGGCCGAGGAGGCGACGGGTCCGTGCGCGTCGGCTGAGCCGTGGCGCGGACCCTCGTCCACCGATGCGCTCCTCGGCACGAGCGCTGGTCGCCGACAACCCGGAAGGCGCCGTGGGGGGGGGGGGGGGGGGGGGGGGGGGGGGGGGGGGGGGGGGGGGGGGGGGGGGGGGGGGGGGGGGGGGGGGGGGGGGGGGGGG
>NZ_JBJLSE010000078.1:0-18957 GCF_050871845.1 Kineococcus arenarius subsp. arenarius | reverse complement strand
CACCCCGCCCCCCCCCCCCCCCCCCCCCCCCCCCCCCCCCCCCCCCCCCCCCCCCCCCCCCCCCCCCCCCCCCCCCCCCCCCCCCCCCCCCCCCCCCCCCCCGCCCAGCGGCCGCGGCTCGGAGCGGACCTGCGCGAGGACCTGCGCGACGGCGCGCTCCTGCGCCCGGCGCGGGAGGTCGCCGGTGCTCGCCCGCGCCTGCTGCACCAGCACCGACACGAGCACGGCCAGGACCGCGAGCGCCACCAGCACGAGCCGGCCGCCGCGGCGGCGCAGCGCGAGGGCCGCCAGGGCTGCCAGCAGCACCGCGGCGGCGGCGGCCAGTGCCGTGCGGGCCGCGGCGCCGGCGGCGGGTGCCCAGGCGGCCACCGCCCAGCCGGCGAGCGCGGCGGCGAGCAGGCGCAGGTCCAGCGGCGGGCGGGCCACCGCGCCCGCCACCCCGGGGGGTGCTCCGGTGTTCACACGCGCACGAGGTCGCGCACGCCGTCGAGCAGCTTGGGGCCGATGCCCTGCACCTCCCCCAGCTCCTCGACGGAGGTGAAGCGGCCGTTGGCCTGCCGCCAGGCGACGATGCGCGCGGCGAGGACCTCACCGACCCCGGGCAGCGCGTCGAGCTGCTCGGCCCCGGCGGTGTTCAGGTCCAGCGGCCCCGCGGCCGCACCAGCCGCACCGGCCGCCGCCCCGCCGGCGGCTGCGGAGGGCGCCGGTGCGGGCGCCGGGGCCTCACCGGGCGCGGGCACGAGGACCTGCTCGCCGTCGGCCAGGGTGCGGGCGAGGTTCAGCGCGGCCAGGTCGGCCTCGGGCGCCGCACCGCCCGCGGCGGTGAGGGCGTCCGCGACCCGGCTGCCGGCCGGGAGCGTCACCAGGCCGGGGGCGAGCACGCGACCCACCACGTGCACGACGACGCTGCCGGTGGGCGTGGCGACGAGGGAGGCCGCCGGGCTCACCTCGGCGGCACCGGGCGTGGCGGGCACCGCGCTCCCCGCGCTCCCGTCCGCGGTGCGCTCCGGCACGACCTGCGAGGCGCTCGCCCCGGCGCCTCCCGCGGGGGCGGCACCGCCCGGCCAGCCGATCAGGGCGAACGCGCCCAGGCCGAGCGCCAGCAGCACCCCGGCGAGCACGGCGCCGGTGGCGGCGCGCGGCCCGACGCGCCAGCGGACGGCCCGCACGGCGGGGGGCAACCGGTCCTCGACGCGCTGGCGAACCTCGCCCAGCCGCGGTGGCGCACCGGCGCGGTGCCGGGCGGCCACGCCCCCCGGCGTGCTGCGCGCCGCGGTTCCCGGGGCGTGCAGCTGGCGCTGCACCAGGGCGCGGGCCCGCGCGGCGGCGATGCGGTCGGACAGCGGGGGCGCGGGCACGTGCCGGACGCTAGGTCGGCGCCCCGGGCGTCGGCACGACTGCGGGACGGGGCTGTGGACGGCCGCCCGTGGCGGCGACCTGGGGAACGCGCGCGAGCTCGGCGTCCAGGTGCGCCAGGACCTGCGCGGGCATGTCGACCCCCTCGGGGTCCAGCAGCCACTGCACCTGCAGCCCGTCGACGACGGCGACGAGGCGGCGGGCCGCGGAGACCGGGTCGGGGTGGGCGCAGTCGGTGAACGCCGCGCCGAGCTGCTCCACCAGGCGCTGGTAGCGCTCGGCGAAGAACGGCCGCGCCGGGTGGTCCGCGGCGGTCGCCTCGGCCGACAGCACCGTGAACAGCTCCACGATGCCGGGGCGGGAGGCGTTGCGCCGCACCACCTCCACCAGGGCGTGCAACCGGTCCCGCCCGGTGCGGGCGGTGAGCGCGGCGTCCTGCGCGTCCTGCGCGTCGCGGTGCTCCAGCACCGCCAGCAGCAGCGCCTGCTTGCTGCCGACGTGGTGCAGCAGCCCGGCGTGCGAGAGGCCGCACCGGGCCGCCAGCTCGCGCGTCGAGGCGCCGCGGTAGCCGGACTCGCCGAACAGGCGGACGGCCTCGTCCAGGATCGTGCGCCGCCGCTCACGGCCCTTGGCGTACCCGTCGGGGCGCGCGCCGCGGCCTTCGGCGGCCCCGTCCCCCGCCCCGTCCCCCGCCCCGTCCCCCGCGCCGTCCCCCGCGCCGTCGCCCGTCGTCCCGTTGCGCTGCACGGGGCGTGTCTACCACTTCACAGCCCCAATACCTACCACTTGGTCGGTTTCGGGGGTACGGTGCGCGCCATGAACGACACCGCCGTCCCCACCCCGGCCCCGGCCGGCCGCCGCGCCGAGGAGCTCCTCGCGCAGCTCACCCTCGAGGAGAAGGCGTCGCTGCTCGGCGGCTCCGACTTCTGGCACACCCAGGGCGTCGAGCGCCTCGACGTGCCGGCCGTGATGGTCACCGACGGCCCGCACGGCCTGCGCAAGCAGGCGGAGGGCGCCGACCACCTCGGGCTGAACGCCAGCGTCCCGGCGACCTGCTTCCCGCCCGCCGCGGGCCTGGCCTCCTCCTGGGACACCGCCCTGCTGCACCGCGTCGGCGAGGCGCTGGGCCGCGAGACCCGCGCCGAGCGGGTCGCCGTCCTGCTCGGCCCGGGCGTGAACATGAAGCGCACCCCGCTGTGCGGGCGCAACTTCGAGTACTTCTCCGAGGACCCGGTGCTCGCCGGGGACCTGGCCGCGGCGATGGTCGCCGGCGTGCAGAGCCAGGGCGTGGGCACCTCCCTGAAGCACTTCGCGGCCAACAACCAGGAGACGGAGCGGATGACCGTCTCCGCCGACGTCGACGAGCGCACCCTGCGCGAGATCTACCTGCCGGCGTTCGAGCGGGTCGTGCGCACCGCCCAGCCGTGGACCGTCATGTGCTCCTACAACCGGATCAACGGCGTGTACGCCTCCGAGGACCCGTGGCTGCTGACGCGCGTGCTGCGCGAGGAGTGGGGTTTCCAGGGCCTGGTCGTCTCCGACTGGGGCGCGGTGAACGTGCGTGAGGACGGCGTGCGCGCCGGCCTGGACCTGGAGATGCCGTCCTCCGGAGGCACCGGCACGCGGCGGATCCTCGACGCGGTGGCCGCGGGCACGCTGTCCGAGGCCGACGTCGACCGCGCCGCGCGGCGCGTGCTGGAACTGCTCGAGAAGGCGGCCCCGGCCCTGGCCGAGCCCGGCACCGTCGACGTCGAGGCGCACCACGCGCTGGCCCGCGAGGCCGCCACCGCCAGCGCGGTGCTGCTGAAGAACGAGCCCGTCGACGGCGCCGCGCTGCTGCCGCTGGCACCGGCCGGCGGCACCGTCGCGGTGATCGGCGAGTTCGCCCGCACCCCCCGCTACCAGGGCGCCGGTTCCTCGCAGGTGAACCCCACCCGCCTCGACGACGCGCTCAGCGCGCTGCGCACCGCGTTCGAGGGTTCCCGCGAGGTCGTCTTCGCCGCCGGGTACGACCCCGACTCCGAGGGCCTCGACGCCGAACTGGCCGATGAGGCCGTCGGCGCCGCCGAGGCCGCCGAGGTCGCCGTGGTGTTCCTGGGCCTGCCGCCGCGCTACGAGTCCGAGGGCTACGACCGCGAGCACATGGACCTGCCCGCCGCCCAGGTCGAACTGCTGCGGCGCGTCGCCGCGGTGAACACGAAGGTCGTCGTCGTGCTCTCCAACGGTTCCGCGGTGACGGTCGAGCCGTGGCAGCAGCAGGTGCCGGCGCTGCTGGAGACGTGGCTGCTGGGCCAGGCCGGCGGCGGGGCCGTCGCCGACCTGCTCACGGGAGCGGTGAACCCGTCCGGGCGCCTCGCCGAGACGATCCCCGTGCGGTACTCCGACAACCCCACCGTCGGGAACTTCCCCGGCGAGAACGGGCACGTGCGCTACGGCGAGGGCCTGCTCATCGGCTACCGCTGGTACGACGCGCACGCCCTGCCGGTGGCCTACCCGTTCGGGCACGGCCTGTCCTACACGGCGTTCGCGTACTCCGACCTGTCGGTGCGCCCGGCCGGCGACGGAGCGGAGGTCACCGTGACCGTCACCAACACCGGCGACGTGGCGGGCACCGAGACCGTCCAGGTCTACGTCAGCGACCCGGTGGCCAGCGCGTACCGCCCCGAGCAGGAGCTGAAGGGCTTCGCCCGCCTCACCCTCGCCCCCGGCGAGAGCGGCACCGCCACGATCGCGCTGGACCGGCGGGCGTTCGCGTTCTGGCACGGCGGAGCCGGTCGCTGGGTCGTCGAGGGCGGGGAGTTCGAGGTGCGCGTGGGCGCGTCCTCGCGCGACGTGCGCCTCACCGAGGTGGTGACCCTCGACGGCGACGACGTCACGCTCCCGTTGACGGGCGACTCCCCGGTCGACGCGTGGCTGCAGCACCCCGTCGCCGGTGCGCTGGTCCGCGAGTCCCTCGGCGAGGGCCAGTGGACGGCGATGCTGGACGACCCGCAGCACGGCCAGATGATGCGCGCGATCCCGCTGGTGCGGCTGACCCGGTTCCCCGGGTTCCCGATCGCCGAGGAGGACCTGCCCACCTGGGAGGCGAAGGTCGCGCAGTCCTGACGCCCGGCCCCGGATGCGCGTCAGGCCCCGGTCCCCTCGCGGGGGCCGGGGCCTCGGCGCGTCCCACCCGTCAGGCCGGGACGATGTTCACCAGCTTCGGCGCGCGCACCACGACGGTGCGCAGCGCGGCACCGCCGATGGCGGCCTGCACCTTCTCGCTGGCCAGCGCCAGCTCGCGCAGCGCGTCCTCGGTGATGTCGGGTGCGACCTCCAGGCGGTCGCGGACCTTGCCCTTGACCTGCACCACGCACGTCACGGTCTCCTGCACCAGCAGCGACTCGTCGACCACCGGCCAGCCGGCGCGCGCCACGCACGGGTCGTGGCCCAGCAGCGACCACATGTCCTCGGCCGCGTACGGCGCGAACAGGCTGAGCACCACCGCGACCGCCTCGGTGGCCTCGCGCACCGCGGGGTCGGCGGGGCCGACCCCGGGTGCGTCGATCGCCTTGCGGGTGGCGTTGACCAGTTCCATGAGGCGGGCGACGGCGACGTTGAAGCGGTACGCCTCGACGTGCTGGCCGATCTCGTGGACCGTGCGGTGCGTCACCGCGCGCAGGGCGCCGTCGCCGGTCGCCGGGTCCGCCCCGGGCTCGGAGGTGACGTCGCGCGCCAGCCGCCACGCCCGGCCCAGGAACTTCGCCGACCCGGACGGGGAGACGTCCGCCCAGTCGATGTCGTCCTCCGGCGGGCCGGCGAACGCCATCGTCAGGCGCACCGCGTCCACGCCGTGCTCGTCGAGCTGGTCCGACAGGCGCACGATGTTGCCCTTGGACTTGCTCATCGCCGAGCCCTCCATGAGGACCATGCCCTGGTTCAGCAGCCGCGCGAACGGCTCGTCGAAGGGCAGGTACCCCATGTCGTGCAGCACCTTGGTGATGAACCGCGCGTACAGCAGGTGCAGGATCGCGTGGGTCACGCCGCCGACGTACTGGTCGATGGGGCCCCACTGCGCGATGAGGTCCTTGTCGAAGGGCTGGGTGTCGTCCTTCGGGGAGACGAACCGCAGGAAGTACCAGGACGAGTCGACGAACGTGTCCATGGTGTCCGGGTCGCGCCGTGCGGGCGAGCCGTCCACCGGACTGGGCACGTTCACCCACTCCTCGGCCGCCCCCAGGGGGGACGTGCCCTTGGGGGTGAGGTTCAGCCCCTCGCTCGGCGGCAGCAGCACCGGCAGCTGGTCCTCGGGCACGGGCACCTCGCCGGTGGCGGTGTGCACGACCGGGATCGGGGTGCCCCAGTACCGCTGGCGCGAGATCAGCCAGTCGCGCAGCCGGTAGTTCTTCGCCGCGCGGCCCTTGCCGGACGCCTGCAGCAGCTCGATCGCCCGCGCGATGCCGGCGGCCTTGTCCAGCCCGTCCAGCTCGCCGGAGTTCACCAGCACGCCGTCGCCGGCGGTGGCCGTCCCCGACTCGGCGGGGTCGGGCAGCGCGTCACCCTCCGCGTCGCGCACGTCCACGACCACCCGCACCGGCAGGCCGAAGGCGCGGGCGAAGTCCAGGTCGCGCTGGTCGTGGGCGGGCACGGCCATGATGGCGCCGGTGCCGTAGTCGGCCAGCACGTAGTCCGCGGCCCAGATGGGCAGGCGCTCGCCGTTGACGGGGTTGACCGCGAACCGCCCCAGCGGCACTCCGGTCTTCTCCCGGTCGGTGGCCAGCCGGTCGATCTCGGAGGTCTCCTGCACGCGGGTGCGGTACTCCTCGAACGCGGCGCGCACGTCCGGCTCGGCGTCGGCGGCCAGTTCCTGCGCCAGGTCGGAGTCGGCCGCGACCACCATGAACGTCGCCCCGTGCAGCGTGTCCGGGCGCGTGGTGTACACCGTCACCGGCTCCTCGCGCCCCTCGATGGCGAACTCCACCTCGGCACCGGTGGAGCGCCCGATCCAGTTGCGCTGCATGCTGATGACCTTGGACGGCCAGGTGCCCTCGAGGGTGTCCAGGTCGTCCAGCAGCCGGTCCGCGTACTCCGTGATGCGGAAGTACCACTGGGTCAGCTTCTTCTTGACGACCTTGGCGCCGGAGCGCTCGGAGGTGCCGTCGGGCAGCACCTGCTCGTTGGCCAGCACGGTCTGGTCCACCGGGTCCCAGTTGACCAGCGAGTCCTTGCGGTACGCCAGGCCCCGCTCGTACAGCTTCAGGAACAGCCACTGGTTCCACTTGTAGTACTCGGGGTCGGAGGTGTGCAGCACGCGGTCCCAGTCGAAGGAGCACGCGTAGCGGCGCATCGACGCCCGCTGCTGGGCGATGTTGTCGTACGTCCAGGCGCGCGGGTCCAGCCCGCGCTTGATCGCGGCGTTCTCCGCGGGCAGGCCGAAGGCGTCCCAGCCGATGGGGTGCATGACGTCGAACCCGCGCTGCAGCCAGTACCGCGCGATGACGTCGCCCAGCGCGTAGGCCTCGGCGTGGCCCATGTGCAGGTCGCCGGAGGGGTACGGGAACATGTCGAGCACGTACTTCTTCGGCCGGGGGTCGCCCGGCTCGCCGCTGCGGAAGGGCTTGAGCTCGTCCCAGACCGGCAGCCACTTCTCCTGCAGGGCCTGCGCGTCGTAGCGCTCGCCGTCGCGTTCGGGCTCCGGGGCCGGCTGCACGCCGGTCCCCGCCTCGGTCTGCGTCATCTCGTCCTCCTGGTGGGCCGCGTGCGCCCGTCCCCCACCGTGCCCCGACACCGTGCCCCGACATGGGAAAACCCCTCGCTCAGGAGGGGTCACCGCGCCGGGGCTGCTGCGCAGCCGCTCAGCGCGGTCCGGCGAGGAGTCGGTGGGTCCGCACGTCACCAGCCTAGCGCGTGGCCTCAGCCCCCCGGGCGCTCGGTGCTGTCCGACGTCCGGTGGTCGCTGCGCCGCCGGCCCCAGCCGCCCTGCGGCACGCTGCGCCGCAGGGCGCGCCGCTGCGCCAGGGACTGCTCGGCGCGCAGCAGCAGCTCCCCCACCCCGCCGTCGTCCCACGGGGCCAGGACGGCGGCACCGACCTCCACGGCGAGCCGGGGCGGGGCCTCGGCGCCGGCACCGGCGCCCGCCCCCAGGCGCTGCTGGGCCAGCCCCACCCGCACGCGCCGCTCCAGCTCCTGCGCGTGCAGGCCGGCGCCGGGACCCAGCACGAGGAAGCGGCCCTCCTCCTGCCGCGCCAGCACGTCGGAGGAGCGCGTCGCCGAGCGCAGGGCGGCGGCGACGGCGCGCCAGTCCGCCTCGCGCTGGCCGCGCAGGTCCTCCGCGCGCTGCGACACCGACCCCAGGACGACCCCGGGCGCGACCTCCACGACGCACGCGTGCACCGCACCGCCGGATCGGCGCGCCGACTCCAGCACCTGGTGGCCCAGCAGCTCCAGCCCGCGCCGGTTGAGCAGGTCGGTGGCCTCGTCCTTGACGCTCTCGTCGCGGGCGGCCCCCAGCTCGGCGCGCACTCGGCCCAGCGCGTCCTCGACGTCGCGCCGCCCGCGCGCCGCCACGACCAGCGCCCGGGCCAGGACCGACAGCGCGGCCGCCGCGGCCAGGGCCGCCACGGCGAGCGCGGGACCGCGGGCCGGGACGAGCCCGCCCAGGAGCACGCCCAGGACGCCCAGCGCCGGCACGCCGACGGGCAGCACCCACCAGCGGCGCCCGGGAGCGCCGGAGGGGTCGCCGGAGCGGTACGGGCGGGGTCGGGGGTGCGGGGCGCTCACAGCAGTGGTCTCGGCCTGCCGGGCCGGCCGCTGGATGCGGCGTGCGGGTGACAGCACCCCCGACCGCCGCGGCGACCTCACCCGGCGCGGGAGAACTCCCCGGCCCGGCGCACCTGGTCGCCGGTGGGGCGCACGCCGGTGTAGAGGGCGAACTGCTCGGCGGCCTGCACGGCGGCGACCTCGGCGCCGGTGATCACCTCGGCGCCGACCTCGCGGGCCAGGCGCACCAGCGGCGTCTCCTGCGGCACCGCCACGACCTCCAGCACGGCCCCCGCGGCGGCCACCACGTCGCGGGGCGCGGGCAGCTCCTGCGCGCCCGCACCTCCGGCCATGCCGACGGGGGTGGCGTTGACCAGCAGCGCCGGGCGCAACCCCGTCGCCCCCTCGGTCCACCGGGCGCCGTAGGCGCGGGCGAGCGCCGGGCCGGTCTCGGCGTTGCGCGCGACGACGGTGAGGTCCTCGAAGCCCTCGTCGCGCAGCGCCGCCACGCAGGCCTTGGCCATCCCCCCGCTGCCCAGCACGACGGCGGGGCCGGCGGGGCGCACGCCGTGGTCGGCCAGCAGGTTCACCACCGCCAGGTAGTCGGTGTTGTGCGCCACCAGGTGCCCGTCGGTGTTGACGACGGTGTTCACCGAGTCGATGGCCGCGGCGGAGGCGGTCAGCTCGTCCACCAGCGGGATGACGGCCTCCTTGAAGGGCATCGACACGCCGCAGCCGCGGATGCCCAGGGCCCGGATACCGGCCACGGCGGCGGCCAGGTCGGTGGTGGTGGACGCCTTGTAGACGAAGTCCAGGCCGAGCTCGGCGTACAGGAAGTTGTGGAAGCGGGTGCCCAGGTCGCTCGGACGGCCCGACAGGGAGATGCACAGGCGGGTGTCCTTGGAGACCCGCCTGTGCAGCTCCAGCGGCAGGGCGGGGCGCGGGTCCGTGGTGGGTTCGCGGTGCTCGGTCACCGGCTCATCCTGCCCGGCCCCGCCCGGAACACCCGACGGAAGTTGCACGTTGAACCAGGCGTGAAGCGCATCGGGTTCCTCTCCTTCGGCCACTACCAGCCGGTGGCCGGCTCACGCACGCGCACCGCCCGCGAGGCCCTCCTGCAGACCGTGGAACTGGCCGTCGGCGCCGAGGAGCTGGGCATCGACGGCGCCTACGTGCGGGTGCACCACTTCGCCCGTCAGCAGGCCGCGCCGTTCCCGGTGCTCGCCGCGGTGGCAGCGCGCACCTCGCGCATCGAGATCGGCACGGGCGTGATCGACATGCGGTACGAGAACCCCCTGTACATGGCCGAGGAGGCCGCGCAGGTCGACCTGCTCTCCGGCGGGAGGTTGCAGCTGGGTGTCAGCCGCGGCTCACCCGAACCCGCCCTGGACGGCCCCGCGGCGTTCGGGCACGTGCCCGCCGAGGGTGAGAGCGGCGCCGACATGGCCCGTCGGCACACCGAGGTGTTCCGCCGCGCCATCGCCGGCGAGGGCGTGGCGGCCTCCGACCCGCGCCGCACCGGCCGCTCGGTGGCCCTGCCCGTGCTGCCGCAGTCCCCCGGCCTGGGCGAGCGCGTCTGGTGGGGTTCGGGCACCCGCGCCACCGCCCGCTGGGCCGGCGAGCAGGGCATGAACCTCATGAGCTCCACGCTGCTCAGCGAGGACACCGGCGTCCCCTTCGACGAGCTGCAGGCCGAGCAGATCGCCGTGTTCCGGCAGGCGTGGGCCGCGGCGGGGCACGCGGGCGAGCCGCGGGTGTCCGTCAGCCGCAGCGTGATGCCCCTGGTCACCGACGAGGACCGGTACTACTTCGGCGCCGAGCGCGGCAGCACCGACCAGGTCGGCTCCCTGGGCGAGCCGGGCCTGGCCCGGTTCGGCAAGAGCTACGTCGGCGAGCCGGACCAGCTGGCCGAGGACCTCGCGAAGGACGCCGCGGTGCGCGAGGCGGACACGCTGCTGCTGACCGTCCCCAACGCCCTGGGCGTGGACTACAACCTGCACCTGCTGGGCACGATCGCCCGCCACGTCGCCCCGGCCCTCGGGTGGTCCCCCGCCGGGCGCTCCTGAGGGGCGTCGCGGGAGCGAGCGCCACCGGAGCCGGGAACGGCGAAGGCCCCGGACTCTCGTCCGGGGCCTTCGTCTTGTGGAGCTGAGGGGACTCGAACCCCTGACCCCCTCCATGCCATGGAGGTGCGCTACCAGCTGCGCCACAGCCCCTTGCTCGTTCCGCCGGGTTCACCCCGCGGCAACGAGAAGAACTCTACCCCATCCCGCAGGGCCACCGTGACCGCCCCCGCCGGGCGGGTGGACCCGGGGGCTCAGCCCTCCACGCCCTCACCCGCAGCGGGCGGTCCGGCGTTGTACTCGCCCAGCACCCACCCGTGGCGGGCGCGCGCCAGCACGGCCCAGCGGGCGTTGCGGAACCCGGCCAGCGCACCCCAGGCGGTCAGGTCCAGGCCCAGCAGCTGCAGCAGCGCCCCCTTCAGCGCCGCCCCGTGCGAGGCGACCACGAGGGTGCCGCCGTCCGGGACGGCGTCCGCGTGGCGCTCCACGGCCCGCGCGGTGCGGGCCGCCATCTCGCTGCGCCGCTCCCCGCCCCCGGCGCGCACGTCGTCACCGCGCCGCCAGGCGGCGTACTCCTGCGGCCAGGACGCGGTGATCTCGGTGTGCAGCAACCCCTGCCAGCACCCGGCGTCCACCTCGCGCAGCGCGGGGTCCAGCTGCACCTCCACGCCCGTCAGGGCGCTCAGCGCACGGGCGGTGTCCGTGGCCCGGGTCAGGTCCGAGGCGACCAGGGCCGTGGCCCCCGCACCCGCCAGGTGCGCGGCCGAGGCGGCGGCCTGCGCCCGCCCGACCTCGTCCAGGGGGACGTCCAGCTGCCCCTGGAAGCGGTTCTCGGCGTTGAAGGGGGTGCGGCCGTGCCGCCACAGGACGACGGTCGCAGCGCTCACGCCCGGCTGTCGGCGCCGGCGGTGTCGGCGGCGGGCGCCTCGATCACCGGGCAGTCCTTCCACAACCGCTCCAGCGCGTAGTACTCGCGCTCCTCGGAGTGCTGCACGTGCACGACGAGGTCGAGGAAGTCGAGCAGCACCCAGCGCCCCTCGCGCTCGCCCTCGCGACGCACCGGCTTGGCGCCCAGCGGCAGCAGTTTCTCCTCCACCGCCTCGGCGATGGCGCGCACCTGCCGCTCGTTCGGGGCCGAGGCCAGCAGGAAGGCGTCGGTGATGAACAGCTGGTCGGAGACGTCCAGGGCGACGACGTCGGTGGCGAGCTTGTCGACGGCCGCGGCGGCGGCGGTCGTCACCAGCTCGAGAGCTCGCTCGGATGCGGGCACGGGGCTCCTCGGGTGGTCCGGGCCGCTGGCCCGGAGGACGATCAGGTCTTCTGGGCCGATTGTCCCACGCCGGTGGGCGCCTGCTCCCCGGCGCTGCGGTAGAGGCCGTGCTTGCTGATGTGCTGCACCACGCCGTCGGGCACCAGGTACCAGACCGGCAGGCCGTCGGCGATGCGCCGACGGCAGTCCGTGGAGGAGATCGACAGGGCCGGCACCTCCAGCAGGCTGACCCCGTCCAGGGGCAGACCGTCACCGCTGAGGACGTGCCCGGGCCGGCTGACGCCCACGAAGTGGGCCAGCGACCACAGCTCGGCCACGTCCTTCCACTGCAGGATCTGCGCCAGCGCGTCCGCACCGGTGATGAAGAACAGGTCCGCGTCCGGGCGCAGCTCCGCCAGCTCGCGCAGCGTGTCGATCGTGTAGGTGAACCCCTCGCGCTCCACGTCGATGCGCGAGACGGTGAACCGCGGGTTGGACGCGGTGGCGATCACCGTCATGAGGTAGCGGTGCTCGGCCGGCGCGATGTCGTGGCGCGACTTCTGCCACGGCCGGCCGGTGGGCACGAACACGACCTCGTCCAGGTCGAAGCGGGCCGCCACCTCGCTGGCGGCGACCAGGTGGCCGTGGTGGATCGGGTCGAAGGTGCCGCCCATCACGCCCAGGCGCGGACGGCGCACCGACGAGGCGCTCAGTGCCGGTTGCCCACGCTCTTGAACGACCACGTCACGATGAGCATGGCCAGCAGGATGCACACGGCGACGATCCCGAAGGCGATCGGCGCCATGGGCAGGTGACCCTCCCAGCCGTGGGCGGACTCCTCGGCGGTCTGGGCGGCGACCAGGGCGTTCAGCATGGGGGCGATCCTCCAGGACGGTCCGTGCGGTGCTGCCGCACAGTCTGGCACGCCCCGGCGCCGCGGCCGGCGCCGAGGGTGCGGCAGGATCGCGGGGTGGCCGAGCCCTGCGCGCTGAGCGTCGTCGTCCCGGCGCGCGACGAGGCCGACGTGCTGCCCGCGCTGGCCGCGCGGCTGCGGCCCGTGCTCGACGGCATGGACGCGGGCGGGCTGGGCGGTTACGAGGTCCTCGTCGTGGACGACGGCAGCACCGACGCCACGCCCGTGGTGCTGGCGCGGCTGCGCCGCGGCTGGCCGCAGCTGCGCGTCGTGCGGCTGCGCACCGGCGCCGGGCACCAGGCGGCCCTGTCCGCGGGGCTGGCGCGCTCGCGCGGCCGGCGCGGCGTGGTGACCATGGACGCCGACCTGCAGGACCCCCCCGAGGTGCTGCCCGACCTGCTCGCCGCCGCCCGCGGGGACGTCGAGGTCGTGTACGCCGTGCGCAGCGACCGCTCCGTGGACGGCCCCCTCAAGCGCCTGACCGCCGCGGCGTTCTACCGCCTCGTGCGGGCCCTGGGCGGCACGGCCCCGGCGCAGGCCGGCGACTTCCGCTACACCAGCCGCGCGGTCGTGGACACGGTGCTGCAGCTGCCCGAGCAGCACCGCGTGCTGCGGCTGGTCGTGCCCGAGCTGGGTTTCCGCGCCGCCACCGTGCCCTACGCGCGGGCCGCGCGCGGGGCCGGGCGCACCAAGTACCCGCTGCGCCGGATGGTGCGGCTCTCGCTGGACGCCATCACCGGCTCCTCCACCGCCCCGCTGCGCCTGGCCACCCTCTTCGGGCTGGGCGGCGCGGTGCTGACCTCGCTGCTGCTGGTGTACGCGCTGGTGTCCTTCGCCGCCGGCTCCACCGTGCCGGGGTGGACGTCCACGCTCGCGGTCGTCGCGGGTTCCGGGACCCTGCAGCTGCTGTGCCTGGGGGTCCTGGGCGAGTACGTGGGCCGGCTGTACGTGCAGCTGCAGGGCAGACCCACCTACCTCGTCGCCGCGGACTCGCTGGACGCCGACGACCCGCCGGGGCCCGCCGACCCGCCCGGCGCCGGACGGGCCGGCTGAGACGCGGGCGGCCCGGTCAGGGGCGCACGTGCCCGTCGCCGAGGACCTGCCAGGTCGTGGTGGTCAGCTCCGACAGGCCCATCGGCCCGCGGGCGTGCAGCTTCTGCGTGGAGATGCCGACCTCGGCCCCCAGCCCGAACTCCCCGCCGTCGGTGAAGCGGGTGGAGGCGTTGACCGCCACGACCGCGGAGTCCACCGCGGCGCAGAAGTGGTCGGTCACCCGCACGTCGGTGGCCAGCACGGCCTCGGTGTGCGCGGAGGACCAGCGACCGATGTGCTCCACGGCGTCCTCCACCGAGTCCACGACCCCCACGGCGATCTCGAGCCCGTGGTACTCCGCGGCCCAGTCGGCGTCGGTGACCGGCTCGGCGTCCACACCGGCGGCGGCCGCCGCCGCCAGCGCCCGCTCGTCGGCGTGCAGCCGCACCCCCGCCCCGGTCAGCGCGCGCAGCAGCGTCGGCAGGAAGTCCGACGACAGCGCCGAGTGCACCAGGACCGTCTCGGCGGCGTTGCACACGCTGGGCCGCGACGTCTTGGAGTTCAGGACCACCTCGACGGCCTGGGCGAGGTCGGCGGAGGCGTCCACGTAGACGTGGCAGTTGCCCACCCCCGTCTCGATGACCGGGACGGTGGCCTCGCGCACGACGCGCTGGATGAGCTCCGCCCCGCCGCGGGGCACCAGCAGGTCCACCAGGCCGCGCGCGGTCAGCAGCACGCCCACCCCGTCGCGGCCGTGCTCGTCGATGCCCTGCACCGCGTCGGCCGGCAGGCCCGCGGCCTCCAGCGCGGCGCGCACCACGTCCACCAGCACCGTGTTGGTGCTGATGGCCGCCGACCCGCCGCGCAGCACCACGGCGTTGCCGCTCTTGAGCGCCAGCACGGCCACGTCCACGGTCACGTTGGGCCGCGCCTCGTACACCACGCCGAGCACGCCCATCGGCACGCGCAGCTGGCGCAGGCGCAACCCGTTGGGCAGCGTGGAGCCGCGGACCACCTCCCCCACCGGGTCCGGCAGCGCGGCGACCTCGCGCACCGCCGCGGCCAGCGCCGCGACGCGGCCGGCGTCCAGCGCCAGGCGGTCCAGCAGGTGCTCGGACGTGCCGCGCTCGCGGCCGCGCGCGAGGTCCTCGGCGTTCGCCGCCACGATCCGGTCCGTGGCGGCCACCAGGGCGTCGGCCACCGCCAGCAGCGCGGCGTCCTTGGCCGCGCTCGTGGCCAGGCGCAGCGGTCGCGCGGCGGCCCGGGCCCGGCGGCAGGTCCCCAGGACCGCCTCGGTGACGTCGCTGCTCCCGGTGGTGGCTTCGGCCAGAGCGGTCATGCGCACAGCGTACGGCGGTGCGGTGCACGGCGGGGCGGTGCACGGCGGGGCGGTGCACCACGGGGCCGGGCCGGGTGGCAGCGCCCCGCGCTCACCAGGGCGCCACGTCGCCCAGCAGCTCCAGCCCCGCGCGCGACGGCCGCGAGCGGCGCGGTCCGCGCAGCAGCCCGCGCTGGCGCTGGGCCGCCCGGTGCTCGACGGTGGCGCGGTCGACGACCTCCACGCCCACCACGTCCCAGGCGGGCAGCCCGGCGCTGGCCCGGTGCTCGGGCCACAGCCGCACCGCCATGGCGGCGGCGTCGTCGACGTCGCGCGCCTCGTCCCAGTACCGCACCTCCGCGCGGGTCTCGCTGTAGCGGATGCTCGACAGGAAGGGGTGCTCGCCCACCAGCCGGTCCAGGGCCGGGCGCAACTGCTCCACGTCCACCGGCTGCCCGGCCAGCGTCAGGGTCACCGACCACAGCGACAGCGGGGCTTCACCCAACTCCGGCTCCTCGCTGCACGCGCCTCAGGGACGTCCCAGGAGCACCAGGTGGTCGCGGTGGACCACCTCGCGCTCGTACGCCGGACCCCACTGCCGGGCGAGCTCGCGCGTCGACCGGCCGAGCATGTCCGGCAGCTCCTCCGAGGAGTAGTTCACCAGCCCGCGGGCCAGCGCGCGGCCGTTTCCGTCGACCAGGTCCACCGGGTCCCCCGCGCGGAAGCGGCCGCTGAGCCCGAGGACGCCGGCCGGCAGCAGGGAGGACCTGCGCTCGCGCACCGCCCGCACCGCGCCCTCGTCCAGCACGAGGCGGCCGGCGGGGCTGGCGGCGTGGGCCAGCCACAGCTGCCGGGTGCCGCGGCGCGACGCGCGGGCCGGCGGCACCGCGAACCACGTGCCCACGTCGGCGCCGGACAGCGCCTCGCGGGCCAGCGGCGCGGAGGTCACCAGCGCCGGCACCCCGGCGGCCACGGCGATGCTCGCCGCCTCCACCTTGGTGCTCATCCCGCCGGTGCCCACCCCGGCCGCGCCGGCGGCGCCCACGGTGACGCCGGCCAGGTCCTGCGGGCCGCGCACGAGGGCGATGCGCCGAGCGCCCGGGCGCGACGGCGGGGCGTCGTACAGGGCGTCGACGTCGCTGAGCAGCACCAGGGCGTCGGCGCGCACCAGGTGCGCCACCAGCGCGGCGAGGCGGTCGTTGTCGCCGAAGCGGATCTCGTGGGTGGCCACGGTGTCGTTCTCGTTGACCACGGGCACCACGCCCAGCGACAGCAGCCGTTCCAGCGTGCGCTGGGCGTTGCCGTAGTGGCTGCGCCGCGCCACGTCCTCCGCGGTCAGCAGGACCTGCCCGACGGTGAGGCGCGCACGGGCGAAGGCGCGGGTGTACTCGGCCAGCAGCAGCCCCTGCCCCACGCTCGCCGCGGCCTGCTGGCTGGCGAGGTCGCGGGGCCGCTTGCGCAGGCCCAGCGGGGCGAGCCCCGCCGCGATGGCCCCGGAGGAGACCAGGACGACGTCGCCGCCGGCCACCCGCCGCTGCGCCAGGACGTCGACGAGGGCGTCCAGGCGCGCGGCGTCCAGCCCGCCGGCCGCGGTGGTCAGCGAGGAGGATCCGACCTTGACGACGACCCGGCGCGCACCGGCGAGGTCCTCGCGGCGGGTCGCCGCGGCGGGTGCGCTCACCGGCCCTCGGTGGGCGGCTCGCCGCCGGCGGGGTCGACGGCGGGGTCGTGGGAGTCGTCGTCGGCCGTCCAGTGACCGGCGCGGCGCTCGGCCTCCAGCTCGGAGCGGGCCGCGACCTTCGCGGCGCGGCGCTCGCGCTCCTGCTCGCGCTTGACGGAGCGGGTGGGGCGGGAGTGGTCCTCCAGGCGCAGGTCGGAGCCGCGCTGGCCCAGCACCTCCGCGCCGGAGACCATGGTCGGTTCCCAGTCGAAGACGACGGCGTTCTCGTCGTCGCCGATGACCACCTCGGCGCCGGGGACCGCACCGGCCTTGAACAGCTCGTCCTCCACGCCGAGGCGGGCGAGGCGGTCGGCGAGGTAGCCCACCGCCTCGTCGTTGGTGAAGTCGGTCTGGCGCACCCAGCGGCGCGGCTTCTGCCCGCGCACCCGGAAGCGGACCTGCCGGGCCTCGGCGTCGCCGTACTCCTCGCGCGTCACCGAGAACCCGGCCTCGTCGACGGCGGGCGGGGTCAGCACGACGCGCGTGGGCACCGCCTCGGGAGCGGCCGCGCGGGCGGCGCGGACGAGCTCGGCCATCGCGAACCCCAGCTCCCGCAGCCCCGTGCGGGCGACCGCGGAGACGACGAAGACCGGTGCGCCGCGCCGCTCCAGGTCGGCACGGACGATCTCGGCCATGTCCCGGGCGTCGGGGACGTCGGCCTTGTTGATCACGACGATCCGGGGGCGGTCCTGCAGCGGGACGGTGCCGTCGTCGACGCGGTAGGCGGCCAGCTCCTTCTCGATGGCCTCCAGGTCGCTGACGGGGTCGCGGTCGACCTCGAGGCTCGCGCCGTCCAGGACGTGCACGAGGGCGACGCAGCGCTCGACGTGGCGCAGGAAGTCCAGGCCCAGCCCGCGGCCCTCGCTGGCGCCGGGGATCAGGCCGGGCACGTCGGCGACGGTGAAGCGGGTCTCGCCGGCCTCGACGACGCCGAGGTTCGGCACGAGCGTGGTGAAGGGGTAGTCGGCGATCTTCGGGCGGGCCGCCGACAGCGCCGCGACGAGGCTGGACTTGCCGGCGCTGGGGAAGCCGACGAGCGCGACGTCGGCGAGCGTCTTCAGCTCCAGCACGACGTCGCGGGTCTCGCCGGGCTCACCGAGCAGGGCGAAGCCGGGGGCCTTGCGGCGCGGGGAGGCCAGGGCGGCGTTGCCGAGGCCGCCGCGGCCGCCGGCGGCCACGACGAAGCGGGTGCCCGCACCGACCATGTCGGCCAGCAGGTCGCCCTTCGCGGAGCGCACGATGGTGCCGTCCGGCACGCCGATGACGAGGTCCTCGCCCTCGGCGCCGCTGCGGTGGCCGCCCATGCCGAAGCGGCCGTCGGGAGCGCTGCGGTGCGGGCGGCGGTGCAGGTCCAGCAGGGTCGTCACCTGCGGGTCGACCTCGAGGACGACGTCGCCGCCGCGCCCGCCGTTGCCGCCGTCGGGGCCGCCGAGCGGCTTGAACTTCTCGCGGTGCACCGACGCGCAGCCGTTGCCGCCGTCACCGCCCGCGACGTGCAGGACGACCCGGTCCACGAACGTGGGGGACGTGGCGGACATGGCGACTCTCCGGCTCTCTGAGGACTGCTGGCCCCCGGACGCCGTTCAGCGGGCGGGGGGTGGTGCGTTCACGGGGCGACGCACGGAGGGGCGGACCGGATGCCCGGTCCGCCCCTCCGTGTCACGACTGGTGCGTCGTCACTCGCCCGCGACGACGTTGACGACCTTGCGGCCGCGGCGGGTGCCGAACTCGACGGCACCCGGGACCAGCGCGAACAGCGTGTCGTCGCCGCCCCGGCCCACACCGTCACCGGGGTGGAAGTGGGTGCCGCGCTGGCGGACGAGGATCTCGCCCGCGCTGACGACCTGGCCACCGAACCGCTTCACGCCGAGGCGCTGGGCGTTGGAGTCACGACCGTTGCGCGAGGAGCTCGCGCCCTTCTTGTGTGCCATGAGCTGACGTCACTCCCCGATGCTGGTGATCTTGACACGGGTCAGCTTGGAGCGGTGCCCCTGGCGCTTGCGGTACCCGGTCTTGTTCTTGTACTTCAGGATGGTGATCTTGGGGCCGCGGGCCCCTTCGATCACCTCGGCGACGACCTTGACACCCGACAGCGCGGACGCGTCGTGGGTGACGGTCTCACCGTCGACGAGGAGCAGCGGCTGCAGCTGCAGGGTCTCCCCGCTGGGAACGGCGACCCGGTCGATGGTCAGCACGTCGCCGACCGAGACCTTCTCCTGCCGGCCGCCGGCGCGGACGATGGCGTAGACCACAACGAACCCGTTTCTCTCGCACGAACTGGGACGCCACCGGCCCGCCGTCGGCGGACCAGGGCTCGCGCACGGTGGCGCACCAAGGGTCAAGCGTACGGAACGCCACCCTCAGGGGTCAAAACGACTCGCCGCCGCCACCGGTGGTGGCGTGCTCGCCCGCGCCCTCGGCGGCCGCGGCCTCCGTGCGGCGGGCGGCCGCGACGGCCGCGATGGCGGCCAGCACGGCGGGGTCCTTGCCCGGCTCCCGCACGGTCGGCTCCGCGGCGGACTGGTCGGGGGCAGGCGGCTGCTCCTCGGCGCGCGCCTCCCGGGAGGC
>NZ_JBJLSE010000077.1:0-19334 GCF_050871845.1 Kineococcus arenarius subsp. arenarius | reverse complement strand
CCGGCCCTGCCGAAGATCCTCGACCTGCCGACCAGCGCCTGGATCAACCGACCCGACGACCCTGCGCAGGCCGAGCACAGCTCAGCTGCTTAACACCTGCTGGCCTCAACCGCCTTGACACGTTCCGTCCAGCCACCGATCCAGCAGCACCACCCCAGCTGATCCCGACTGCTCGTTCACCAACCGTTGGACCCGGGCGTCCGCCATCGCCTGCGTCAGGCGTCGCAGCCCCTCATCCAGGCTCTGCTCACGCCGCTCGATCAAGCCATCGGTGTACAGCAACAAGGTCGACGTCGGCACCACGTCCACCACGTGGTCGTGGCGCTGCACCTCGAACAGACCCAGTCCGAGCATCGGATCCGCCTCACCCGCCTCCAGCAGCTGCACACGCGGACCTTTTCGCACAGCTGCGCCATCGGCCGTGTCACCAGCTGCGTTCCCGCTCGCAGCGAGGTTCGCATCGCCGCCGGGCAGCAGCATCATCGGCGGCGGATGCCCGGCGTTGGACCACCGCGCCCGGCACACGCCCTGCTGCGCGGCAGGCGCGTCCTGCTCGATGCGCACCACGACCACCGTGGCCAGCACCTCGAGCCCCAGCCGAGCGATGCCCTCATCCACTCGCTGCAGCAGCCGTGCGGGGCTCTGGCCACCTTCGACCGCGTACGCCCGCAGCAGACCGCGCAGCTGCCCCATGGCGGCCGCAGCGTGCATGTCGTGCCCGACGACGTCGCCGATCACCAGCACCATGCACCCGTCCGCGTCCACGAGCGCGTCGTACCAGTCACCACCGACCTGATCACCACTGCTGGCCGGCAGGTAGCGGCTGAGCAGCTGCAGATCATCAGCCTGCGGCAGCTGCGTGAGCATCGCCGCCTGCAACGTCCGGGCAGCTTGACGACGGTCCTGCAGCTGCGCCCACTGCCGGGCCTGCGCCTGGGCGACCACCACGGACAGCACCGCACTGGCCAAGACCACCAGGACCCGCGTCATCGCGGTTGCCCACGGCACACCGTCGTAGAGGGCCAGGGCCACCGAGGCGATCAACGCGACGCAGCCCACCAGCAGCGTGTGCGGGCGCGAGCGGCTCAACGCGGTCAGCGCGGGCGCCAGCACCAGCGTGCCGGAGAGGTTGCCTACCATCCGGTGCTCCATCGCCAGCCCACCGACCACGTCAATCAGGCACAGAACCAGCACGGTGCCCAAGCCCAGCGCCATGAACGAGCGCACCGAGTCGTGCACTCCGCCGTCAGAGCTGATCGCGAAGTCCTGGGAGGTGATCGGCGGCACCGTCTCATCGTGCCCTCTTCAGCCGACTCGCCCGACGGGCGATGTGGTCCGGGGTCAACGACCCGTCCCACAACCGACCGGTTGTGAGACGCGTGGAGGAGCGGTCCTGGTGTGGCTGCGGCGGTGGGCGCGGGCTGGTGCCAGGGCTCGCTGATGCTCAGGCGTGGTGATGCCGAGCGGCTGCTGGCTCGCTCGATGGCGCGGTGAACGGTCCTCGATCGGGACGTCAAGTCGCTCATCCTTCTGCTCGAGGGGCACTGCCGTCGGTGCGGTTGAGGCTTGAATCCAGGCGAGCAGGGCCGCGGGGTCCGCCGGCCGCGCCCAGCGTGGAACCGCTCGCTGCGGGCAGGCGCATGTGGCACGGTCGCGTGTGACCGGACCGATCAGCAGGAGGCACGTCCATGGTCGACCGCATCGCCGACATCTGGGGCACCCGCACCCCGCACGCCCGAGACACCCCGTGGCCGGTCAGGGTGGACCAGCACCTGGACCCCTCGGTGCGCGAGGAGGACGTCGACCGTTGGGTGCAGTCCGCCTGCGTCCTGTGCAGCAACGGGTGCGGGGCCGACATCGCCGTCAAGGACGGGCGGATGGTCGGGGTCCGGGGCCGCGCGGTGGACGTGGTCAACCACGGCCGCCTGGGCCCGAAGGGCCTGTACGGATCGTGGCAGTGGAGCAGGACGGACCGGCTCACCCGCCCACTGGTGCGCGACGCCGAAGGCCAGCTGGTGCAGAGCGACTGGGACACCGCGATGGGCCGCATCGTCGCGCGCTCCAAGGAGCTCCTCGCGACCGAGGCCGGAGCCCTGAGCCACGGCTTCTACACCAGTGGCCAGCTGTTCCTGGAGGAGTACTACGCGCTCTCGGTGATCGGAAAGGCCGGCCTCGGGACTCCCCACATGGACGGCAACACCCGGCTGTGCACCGCGACCGCGGCCGCCGCGCTGAAGGAGAACTTCGGATCCGACGGCCAGCCCGGCTCCTACTCCGACATCGAGGCCACCGACGCCATCTTCCTGTTCGGGCACAACATGGCCGAAACCCAAACGGTGCTGTGGATGCGGATCCTGGACCGGATCCACGGGCAGGACCCGCCCCGGATCGTGGCCGTCGACCCCCGGACGACCGCGGTGGCCGAGGCAGCTGTGGCGACCGGCGGCGTGCACCTGGCGCCGCTGCCGGGCACCAACCAGGCGGTGATGAACGGCCTGACCCGCGAGCTGCTGCACCGCGGCTGGGTCGATGCCGAGTACGTGGCCCAGCACACGCTGGGACTGCAGGAGCTGCAGGCGACCGTCGAGCCGTACACGCCCGAGCACGTCGAGGAGATCAGTGGCGTGCCGGCTGACGACCTGCGCCGGGCGGCGGAGATCTTCGGCACCTCCCAGCGGGTGCTGTCCACCGTCTTGCAGGGCTTCTTCCAGTCCCACCAGGCCACCGCCGCCTCCTGCGGGGTGAACAACCTGCACCTGCTGCGCGGCCTGATCGGCCGCCCGGGCTGCGGCATCTTGCAGATGAACGGCCAGCCCACGGCGCAGAACACGCGCGAGTGCGGAGCCGACGGCGACCTGCCAGGCTTTCGCAACTGGGCCAACCCCGAGCACGTCCAGGAGCTGGCCGAGCTGTGGAACGTCGACCCGCTCGTGATTCCCCACTGGGCCCCTCCGACGCACGCCATGCAGATCTGGCGGTACTGCGAGCAGGGGTCGATCAAGCTGCTGTGGATCTCCGGTACCAACCCGGCGGTGTCCCTGCCCGAACTGGCGCGCATCCGGTCCATCGCCCAGCAGCAGGACCTGTTCATCGTCGTCCAGGACGGCTTCTTGACCGAGACCGCGCAGTTCGCCGACGTCGTCCTGCCCGCCGCGCTGTGGGGCGAGAAGCAGGGGACCTTCACCAACGTCAACCGCACCGTGCACCTGTCGGAGAAGGCGATCGAGCCGCCTGGGCGGGCCCGCAGCGACCTGGACATCTGGCTGGACTACGCGCACCGGATGGACTTCCGTGACAAGGACGGCGACCCGCTGATCACCTGGACCGGCCCCGAGGAGGTCTTCGAGGCCTGGAAGGAGTGCACCCGTGGGCGCCTGGTCGACTACACCGGCCTGTCCTACGACCGCCTCCGCGGCGGCAGCGGCATCCCGTGGCCGGTCAACGACGAGGCCCCCGAGGGCACCGACCGCCTCTACGCCGACGCGAACTTCCCCACCCACCACGACGTGTGCGAGAGCTACGGCCACGACCTGCTCACCGGCGGTGCCACGAGCCCGCAGGCCTACCGGGCCCAGCGGCCCGACGGGCGGGCCTTCCTCAAGGCGGCTCCCTACGTGGAGCCGCCGGAGGTGCCGACCGAGGCCTACCCGTTCGCGTTCACCAGCGGGCGGACCGTCTACCACTTCCACACCCGCACCAAGACCGGCCGCGCCGAGCAGCTGCGCCGGGCTGCCCCCGGCGCGTGGGTGGAGCTGTCCGTGGGCGACGCCGACCGCCTGGGCATCGGCGAGGGCGACGTCGTCCTGGTGGAGTCGCCCCGCGGCGCGATGCAGGCACCGGCGCGGATCGGTCGGGGGCGCGACGGCGTGGTCTTCGCCCCCTTCCACTACGGCTACTGGGACCAGCCCGGCACCGACGGTGCCTCTCCCGACGGCTCTCCCAGGGCCGCGAACGAGCTCACCCTCACGGAGTGGGACCCCGTCTCCAAGCAGCCGCTGCTGAAACTGGGCGCCGCCCGGGTCACCCGGATCGCAGCCGCCGACGGGCCGGCGCCGGCCCCCACGACGACCGCCTCGGCACCGGCCGACCCGGCGAGCGTGCCGGCGACCGTGGGCGGAGCGGACGCGGCGGTGGACGAGCAGGTGGACGCCGCGCCGGCACCGCACCCGGCCCCGGAGCCGGCGGCCAGCCCCGGCCAGCCCGGATCCGGCGGCACGACGGCGTCCACCACGGCGTCCACGACACCGACGGAGGGTTGAGCTGTGCACCTCGCCACCTACATCGGCCTGCAGCACACGGCCTCAGCCACCCTGGCGGACTCCTTCCGCCAGGTCGCGCAGGGCCACGCCGCCGAGCCGGACGTGTTCACCGACTGCCACCGCATGGCAGCGATGTCGCAGGGGCACGTGGAGCGCCTTGCGCCCCTGGTCGACCGCTACGGGGAGGAGCGCGTGGACGAGCCCGAGCGGCTGCACGCCGACGGGCTGCCCGGCGTGCGCTCCGGCGGGGTGGGGCTGCTGCGCGACCTGCAGGACCTGTACGTCCTGGCCTCCTTCGTCGACATCACCTGGACCGTGCTCGGCCAGGCCGGCAAGGGCGTGCGCGACCGCGACCTGATCGCCGTGGTCGACGCCTGCGAGCAGGAGACCCAGCGCCAGCTGCTGTGGCTCAACACGCGCATCAAGCAGGCAGCACCCCAGGCCCTGATCGCCAGTGGGTCCAGCACGTGAGCGGAGGCGACGGCGGGCTGCTGGAGGCCGCCGAACACCGCGGCCCGGCCAGCGCCGGGGCCTACGCCTTCGGGCTGTGCCTGGTCGTGCTCGTGGCTTGCGGCGTGGTCGGGATGCTCGTGCACCAGCCCTTCCTCTTCCCCAGCCTCGGGCCCACCGTGATGCTCTTCGTCGAGAACCCGCGCCAGGCGTCGGCCACCCCCCGCGCCACCTTGATCGGGCACGGCGTCGCGATCGCCGTCGGCGCAGGCTGCCTGGCCCTGTTCGGACTCACCGACCACCCCCCGGTGACCCAGGAGGGCCTGAGCGCCGCCCGCATCGGCAGCGCCGCGGCGTCGGTGGCGCTGACCGCCCTGGTGCTCAAGGTCCTGAACGCCTCCCACCCGCCCGCGGGCGCGACCACGCTCATCGTCAGCCTCGGGATCTTGACCTCGGCGGTCGAGCTGCTGACGATGGCGGCGGCCGTGCTGTTGGTCACCGTGCTCGCCGTCGCACTCAGCCGCCTGCTGGGCGTGCGGCTGCCCCTGTGGCGCTGAGCGCGTCGGCCCTGCCCACACGGGCGCGAGCAGCCCGCCTTCGAGCACGACCAGCCCCGCCAGCGCGAGGGCAGTGCGGCAGGACCCTACGACGCTGACGATCATGCGGGGGCGAACGTGCCCGGGGTCAGTGCTGCACCGTCCAGCAGCTGAGCTCTTCCAGGACGCCCCTGGCGTGAACGAGGCAGCGCCCCGGGGTGCCGCTGCGCGGGTCCCCCTGGGGGAAGGTCGCCCACACAGGCCCTCACCTGGCGCGTGGGCAGGCATGAAGCATTGATCTTGAAAGTTTTCCACAAAGACGCTTCGTGTCGCACAGCCGACCGATTGTGAGACACCGCAGGAGAGTGGCCGCTGAGCCTCGACACGCCGTCTCATAACGCGTGTCCACTCCCGGGGCCCGCGCGTCGAGGACTTGCTCGCCCTGAGCGGGCACGAGGGCCAGCATGCGGACCGTGCTGCTGGACACCTTCGCTGCGGTGGAGCGGTACAGGCATCGAGGCTGCTGACGCCGGCGCCTGCGGGAGTCCAGCTTGAGCGCGCAGGGGCTGCAGCGGGTAGGAGCGCAACCCCTAGGCCTGCTCCTCCTCCAGCTCTTCGAGGAGTCCTTGCCAGTGCAGCCAGTCGGGATCGAAGCCGCTGGTGTGCCGGAAGAGCAGGGCGATGTCCAGCAGCACGTGCGCGAGGTTGTCGGCGGTCAGCTCGCGCTGGTCGCGCACGGCGCGCCGGTACTGGCGCACGAAGGCGGCCCAGCCGGCGCGAGCTTCGGCGTCGGCATCGGCCAAGCCGAACAGCGGGCGCGAGGAGTGCGCTTCTCGATCGACGAAGCCGGCGATGGCATCGGCGGTGGCCCGCGGCAGCAAGGGGACCGGCACCTGGCCCCCCTGCCCGGCGGGGCTGCCTCCTCGGCTCTGCGCAGAGGCTCGAGCCGTGACCGGCTCGTCAGCGCCCACGTTGTACTCGCTCACGCCTGTACCCGCTCGCGCAGCGGGGCCGCAGCCTGGCAGTTGTAGACGGCTCGGGCCGAGGAGAAGGTCCAGGTGGCACCGCCGCGGGCGGTGGGCACCCCGTCAGCACTCAGCCCGTCGGCGATCGCTTGCCAGGAACGGCCCGCCTCGCGCTCCTCAACGACACGGCGCACCACCTCCATCGGCAGGACTGGGGGTCGGCCCAGGCGCACCCCGGCGGCCTTCTTCGCCGCCAGCGCGTCGCGGGTGCGCTGGCCGATCAGCTCGCGCTCGAGCTCGGCGATGCCGGCGGTGACGGTGGCCATGAACTTGCCGTTGGGGGTGGAGGTGTCCACGCCCACGTCCAGGCACACCACCGACCACCCGCGCCGGGTGGCCTCCTTCACCAGCCCGGAGAAGTCGTGCACCGAGCGGGAGAGGCGGTCCAGCTTGGCCACCAGCAGCACGTCGGCCTGCCGCGCGTTCAGCCGCGCTAGCGCGCTGGCGCGGGCCGGGCGGTTGAGGTCCTTGGCGGAGTGCCCGGCGTCCACGACGAACTCCAGCTGCCAGCCTCGCCGGGTGGCCTCGGCGGACAGGGCGGTGCGCTGGGCGTCCAGGCCGGCGCCGGAGTGGGCCTGCTCCTCGGTCGAGACGCGCAGGTAGGCCAGCACGCGGGGGCCTTCAGGCCGGGGGGTGGGGCTCACGGGCCCTACCCTGACACGGCGTTCGGCAGTAAACGGTCAATTACTGCCGAGCAACCAGCACCAGAACGGTCCTTACGGTGTCGATCTGGAGGGCCGATCCGAGGACCGCCTGGCCGGGGCGAGCGCACCGTCCCCGGCGCCGCCCCGCCCGATCCGTGTGGGTGCGGATGCAGCCGCCACGCCGGCGGTGTTGTGAAGCAGCCCCGGGCCTGCTGAGGACTCCGTTAGCTTGAGGCAACGGAGCGAGGTGGCTCCCGGCACACAGGGGGAAGACATGGGAGTGCGAACGTGGGCGCGGCGCGGTGCCGCCGCGGCACTGGCAGCGGTGAGCATCGGGGCCCTAAGCGGGACCCCGGCCCGGGCCGATCACATCGGAGACGTGAACTGCTCGGCCTTCACCTACCAGGAGGACGCGCAAGACCACCTCAACCGCCACCCCGGCGACCCGGACAACCTCGACAACAACGGCGACGACGTCGCCTGCGAGTCCCTGCCGCACCGTCCCGCCCCCCCGCCCCCGCCGCCCGGGGAGCCGTGCGTGCGCGGGGCGATCGAGGCCCGCTGGCTCTTCCTGGGCGGGGCCCGCGGACCGCTGGGCCCGGCGGTGACGTGCGAACTGGTCACCCCCAACGGCGCGGCCCACTACACCCACTTCGAGGGCGGCTCGATCTACTGGTCGCAGTCCACCGGCGCGCAGGACGTGCGCGGAGCCATCAAGGGCCGCTGGGCGGACATGGGCTGGGAGACGTCCTGGCTGCGCCTGCCCACCACCGGGGAGAACGCCATCCGCGGCGGCGCCTTCAACCACTTCCAGGGCGGCTCCGTCTACTGGTCGCAGGCCACCGGAGCCCACGCCGTGCGCGGGCTGATCTTCGACAAGTGGGGGTCGACCGGCTGGGAGACCGGGGTCCTAGGCTATCCCACCACCAGCGAGACCCCGATCCGCGGCGGGGCGTTCAACCACTTCACCGGCGGCTCGATCTACTGGTCCCAGGCCACCGGTGCGCACCTGGTGCGCGGAGCCATCCGGGAAGCGTGGGCGCAGCAGGGCTGGGAGACCGGCCGACTGGGCTACCCCACCTCCGACGAGTACGACGTGCCCGGTGGGCGGCGCAGCGACTTCGCCGGCGGCTCGATCACCTGGACCCCGGCCGGCGGGGCGGTGATCTCTTACGCCGGCACTTGAAGAGGTGAGGCGCGAGCTGCGCTGGAGACCTTGGAGGTCAAGGGCAGGGCACCGCGCACCGGTTACGAGCGGGACCTGTTCGGAACGGCGTGGGCGGACGTGGACGCCAACGGGTGCGACACCCGCAACGACGTCCTGCGCCGGGACCTGACCGCGACCGTGCTGGCCGCCGGCGGGTGCACCGTGCTGACCGGCACGCTGGCCGATCCGTACTCCGGGCGCTCGATCGCCTTCACCCGCGGGGTGGGCACGAGCGATGACGTGCAGATCGACCACGTCGTGGCCCTCTCGGACGCCTGGCAGAAGGGCGCCCAGGGCTGGGACACCACTACCCGACTGCGCTTCGCCAACGACCCGCTGAACCTGCTGGCCGTCGACGGGCCGCTGAACGCGCAGAAGGGCGACGGCGACGCGGCCACCTGGCTGCCACCGAACCGCACTTACCGCTGCGCCTACGTGGCCCGGCAGGTCGCCGTGAAGGTCAGGTACCGGGCCTGGGTCACCGCTGCGGAGAAGGACGCCATCGCCGGCGTCCTGGACACCTGCCCCGGCCAGGACCTGCCCACGGCACCGAACCCGTAGACGGGTACGCGCAAAGCACCCCACGCGGACGGCCGTGGCTCGAGAAGAGCCACGGCTGTCGGTGCACCAGCAGCGATGCGGGCCCACTGACCTTCATCCCGTAGAGAACACGCTTTCCCTACGGGTCAGAGACTGCTTGGACTACGCGCTCCTACCTCGAGAAGCGCAGAGCCCTGAGGTGCCCCGCCGTGAACGGCGGGGCGCCTACCTGCTCGTGCCAGCACCTTCGCTCACTGCAGCACGGCGGCAGCGATGGCGATGCTCACGTCATGGCCGTGCGCGGCATCAACGTGGTGATGCAGCCCCAAGCGCACGATGCGTCCATCACGCGGGTGCCAGGCACGCTCCGGCAGGCTGCGGCCCAGCAGGGCCTCCAGTGCGTCGATCGTGGGCTTCCACAGGTTCAGCCAGTTGCGGCGCGGGCCTACGGTGAAGCTCACCTCCATCGCGACCGGCCCCTCGGGCAGGGCGACAGCCGCGCAGAGCTGGTCGTGGATCTGCTGCTTGTACGCCGTCGTGGAGGCTGAGGCGGTGGTGCGCACCTGCACCCACTGCCCAGCGGTGGACGGCGCGTTGCGCGTGACGGCTTGCTGCACACCCACCGCGGAGGTGGCGGCGTGCCGCTTGGTGACCCACACGCAGCTCAGCTGCCGGCCGCTGGCCTGAGTGAGCCTCACGGCCAGCGGGAAGGCGTAGTTGTCCAGGTCGTGCTGCTCCAGCAGGTCGACGCGATCCTCGAGGCCCACGTCCAGGCGCAGAGCCACCGGGTCGGGCAGCTGCGCCAGGCGAGGGAGCAACTCGTCCTCGGCATGGACAAGGAACTTCTCCAGGCGGACCTGGTCCGGGTGCCCGGAGGCCATCCAGCTGGCCAGCCGTGGAGCGATCCGCAGCTCGATCAGCTCGCCGTCGGGCTCATCGAAGAAGACCGGAGCGGGCTGCACGACAGCGACGCTAGCCCTCCCTTGCCACGCTCGGTGCATGATCACCGAAGGCTCCGACCGGTGCACCCAGCCTCAATCGAGGGCGGAGCACCCCGCAGGAAGCATCCTTCTCCACGGATGTGGCGAGTACCTCAACACACGTGTCGCGGACCAGGTCGCCGAGCAGGACGCTCAACCCTCTTCGCCAGAAGCCGGCACCTTCGACGAGCCTGACGTGCTGCCCGCCTCCGGCAGCTAGTGAGCCTTTGTCAGTAGCGGTTCTCCCAACTGCTGAGTACCAGCGCCGTGGCGATGATCGCGGAGATGCGCCAGGGGCAGAGGGTGACCCGGGACAGGGCTCGCCAGCGGACTTTCAGGTGAGCGATGCCGTGCTCGACGAACGCGCGGTCGGCGTTGATGTACGAGTTCCAGCCTCGAGTTGACGCGTCGAGAACCTGCCCTGCGCCGGGACGGCGGACGGGGACCCGAACGCCGGCGCCGGCGCCGATGTAGCCCTTGTCGGCCAACACCGGCAGGCCGCGAACTGCGGCCGGGTAGAGCACCGGCAGAACATGACGACGAGCGGCGGTGAGGTCGTGGGTGCTGCCGGGCTCAACCGGTGAGACCCACAACGGTTGCCCGTCGGGATCGCAGACGACCTGGACGTTGCCGCCATGACGTTTGTGCTTGCCGGAGTACCACCGATCGGATCTGAGTCCGCTGTCGTGGACGCGGTCGGTGGCGATGAGCGTTCCATCGAGCAGCAGGTGCTCGTAGCCGAAGTCCAAGGCGTCCTCGATCACGTTGGCGAGGGCAGGAGCTTGGTCAGCGACCACGTTGAGAGCCTCGTGCAAGCAGCGGTAGGCGGTGGAGAGGCTGACGGCGTTGTCGACGGCCAGGTCGGCGATCGCGGCGCGCTGGCGCATGAAGCGCAGCAGCAGCACCGCTTGGGCGAAGCAGCCCATGACCCGCCGGCCTCGGCGGGTGCCGATCGCGGCGCGGTGGATCAGGAGCAAGCCGGCGATGCGCTGGGCCAGGGCGCGAGGGACGTCGAGGGTGGCACGATAGGAGAGCACGCAGGATCCAGGTGGGTACAGCGGAAAGGCTTGGTCGCCTCCATCGTCCCCGACCAGATCCTGCGTGCCCCATCAGTTTCGCTGCCCTGACCATCCGCAGCTTCACCCCGATACTGACAAAGGCTCACTGCACCGTGGACCGCCTCATGCGCGCTGAGGGCATAAACGGGGTGCGGCGGGCCAAGAAGGTCCGCACGACCGTGCCCGCCGCCGATGGCGTCCGCGCAGGCGATCTACTAAAGCGGGTCTTCGGATCTGAGGGTGGGAAGCTCACCCTGACCTGCGCCGGCGATGTCGCCAAGGTCGGGTGCCGTCCGCAGCGAGCAGGATGCGGATGCGGTAGTTGGTGAAGTTGCGGAAGCCGTGCGCCAGGCGGCGGGTCTTCTCGATGATGAGGTTGATGGCCTCGGTGCCGCCGTTGCTGATGCCGTGGCGGCGCAGGTCGTCGTTGAAGTAGGCCAGCACCTCAGCCCGCCACGACCGCAGCGTGCGGCCCAGCCGGGCAATCTCCGGTATCGGGCACCGGTGAAAGGAGTTCAGTACTCGCTCGGCGACGGCCCGGCCAACGGGTGGGGTCGAGGCGTGGAACATCGAGCGCAAGTCCTGGTAGGCGTGCCAGGCCACGGTGACCTCAAGGTTTGGGTCACCGGCTTGCAACGCGGCCTCCAGCCGAGCGCGGCCGCGGTCAGTGAGGTTCTCCCGGGCCGTGGTCAGCAACCGACGGATCCGGTAGAGCGGGTCGTCGCGGTGGCCGCGTCGGCCCAGGGCGTCCTGCTGGACGCGGCGGCGGACCTCGTCCATCGCCGTTGAAGCGAGCTTCACGATGTGGAAGGCGTCCAGAACGGTGACGGTGTCATCGGGGAGTTCGGTGCGGATGGCGTTGGCATAGCCGCGGAACGGGTCCAGCGACGCATGGGTGATGCTGGCGACGAACTGCCGGGTTTGCTGGCGGATCCAGGTCGCGTAGACCGGCCCGGATCGTCCCAGGGTGACGTCTAGCAGGCGGGCGTGGACCTGGCCGTGCTTGTCGCGGGTGAGGTCGACGATGGAGGTGACTGCCCGGTCACGGTGACGTGCTGAGGGGCGCCAGATGTGCTCGTCGACGCCGAGGGTGTCGACTCCGGCCAACCGCGCCCCGCGGGCTGGCTCACCGTCCAGGTTGTCGGCGGCGTGAGCGCGAATGGCCTTCATCAAGGTGTGCCAGTCAACGCCGAGTTGGCGGGCCAGGGCGGAGACGGTGGAGTCGTCCCAGCGCAGCGTCTGAGTCGCCCAGGCCACGGCCCGAGCGGTGAGCTTGGCTCGCACCGGGAGGGCGGGGTGTTCCTCGGACCAGGCGCCGGCGGGACAGCGTGGTTCGCGGCAGCGCCAGCGTCGTTTGCGCCAGATCAGCTGTACTGGGGTGCCGAAGGCGGGCGCGTCGGCGAGGCGGTGCTCGCGGCGACCGTGATCGGCTGTGAGGACCCCGCAGCGGTGGCATGCCACGATGGCGGGTGGGTCGGTCTGGATTGTCAGGCGCAGCAGCCCGCGCGGATGCTCAGCGTCAACGCTGGGGGCGAGGCGATCAAAGGCGAGCAGACGCAGGCCTTCCAGCCCCAGCAGCTCGTCCGCGACAGCGCATGATGCGGGGGCACGCTTGCGGGCGTGCTCAGGGGCGTGCTCGAAGACGGAGGAGCGGCAGACGGAGGGCATGGTGGAGCCGTTCGTGATGGACTAGCAGACGTGGGTCAGCAGGTCGGTCCCGCACCGGGCGAGGCGGGCAGGAATGATTCGGAGGACGAGACGTTATACCCCCCGGGGTACCTGCCGATGGACCTCGCAGAGGAGACGACCGTGGACGTGGACACCAGCCAGCTGACCGACGTGGTCGCCCGGCTCAAGCGAGCTCAGGGCCAGATCGGCGGCATCATCAAGATGATCGAGGACGGGCGGGACTGTTCCGACGTCGTCACTCAGGTCGCAGCCGTCTCCCGGGCCCTGGATCGCGCCGGGTTCAAGATCATCTCCACCGGGATGCGCCAGTGCATGATCGCCGAACGCGACGGCACCGAACGCCCCCTGAGCGATGCTGAGCTGGAGAAGCTCTTCCTCTCCCTGGCCTGAGCAGCTGGCCTGAGCCGGACACGCACCACCTGCGGTGTCCCGGACCGTCTCGCCGGCCAGTGACAGCCGGGAGGCGCGGACAGGCCCACGCTTGCCGCCTCTGCACTTCCTTCGCACCCTGGTGGGTGCCCCGCACCCGGAAGCACCCACCAGGAGGACCCAGCACCGCCCGTCACCAGCACCGTCAGTACAGGTACCGCCACCCACCGGATACTTCCGAGGAGCACCGACCATGGACGCCAAGACCACCCACGCCCGCCTGCACGAGGTCACCGTCGTCGACGTGCGCGAAGACGAGGAGTGGGCCGCCGGCCACATCGCCGGTGCCGTGCACATCCCTCTGGGCCAGCTCGAAGCCCGCCTGGGCGAGCTCGACCCGACCCAGCCGCTGGTCACCACCTGCCGCGGCGGCAAGCGCAGCGCCCAGGCCCACGCCCTGCTCACCGCCGCCGGCAAGCAGGTCGACGACCTCGAGGGCGGCATGCAGGCCTGGAAGCAGGCCGGGCTGCCCATCACCACCCCCGACGGGCGCCCCGGCACCGTCGCCTGACACGTCACCACCATTCGCTTCATTTCATCGACGCGTACCCTACGGGGTAGGGAACCGGAGACTTCCATGAGCACCAGCACCCAGCAGTCGAGCCAGTCCTCCACCCAGCATCCGATCGAGGTCGTCACCATCGAGACCACCAGCCTGGGTGACCGCAGCTACCTGGCTACCGACGGCACCACCGCCGTCGTGATCGACCCCCAGCGCGACATCGACCGCGTGCTGGACTTGATCGCCCGCCTGAACGTGCGCGTGAGCCACGTGGTGGAAACCCACGTGCACAACGACTACGTCACCGGCGGCCTGGAGCTGGCCGCGCGCACCGGCGCGCACTACGTGCTGCCCGAGCACAGCCACGTGGAGTTCGAGCATACCGAAGTCGCCGACGGCGACGTCCTGGACGCCGGAACCTTCACCGTGCGCGCCATCCACACTCCCGGGCACACCCACCACCACACCAGCTACGCCCTGGCCAACGGCGCAGGCACCGTCGAGGCCGTCTTCACCGGCGGCTCGATGCTCTACGGCTCCACCGGGCGCACCGACCTGGTCTCGCCCGAGACGACGGTGGAGCTGACCCACGCCCAGTTCCACTCCGCCCAGCGCCTGGTCGCCGAGCTGCCCGCGACCGCCGCGGTCTACCCCACCCACGGCTTCGGCAGCTTCTGCTCCGCGACCCCCACCAGCGGGGACGCCTCCACCATCGGCGAGCAGGCCGCCACCAACCCGGCCCTGACCCAGGACGAGCAGACCTACGTGGACACCCTGCTGGCCGGCCTGGACGCCTTCCCGGCCTACTACGCCCACATGGGCCCGGCCAATCGCCGCGGCCCGGCCCCCGTGGACCTGTCCATGCCGCAGCCCGTCGAGCCGGGCGAGGTGCGCCGGCGCATCCGCGGCGGGGAGTGGGTGGTGGACCTGCGCGAGCGCACCGCTTTCGCCGCCGGTCACCTGGCCGGTTCCTACGGCTTCGAGCTGTCGAACAACTTCGTCACCTACCTGGGCTGGCTGTACCACTACGGCACCCCGCTCACCCTGATCGGTGAGTCGGAGGAGCAGATCCTCACCGCCCGCCGCGAGCTGGTGCGCATCGGCATCGACCACCTCGCCGGGTCAGCCACCGGGGACATCGAAACCCTGGCTGGCGGCACCGTGGCCGACGGGGCGTTGCGCTCGTACCGCGTCAGCGACTTCGCCGGCCTCGCCGAGCGCATGGTCGAGGGCCCGGTGCAGGTTCTGGACGCCCGCCGCCACGACGAGCGCGCCAAGGGTGGGGTGCGCGGCTCGCAGCACATCCCGCTGCACGAGCTGAACGAGCGCATCGAGGAGGTCCCCACCGGCGAGGTGTGGGTCTACTGCGGCTCCGGCTACCGCGCCTCCATCGCCGCCTCGATCCTGGACCGCCCCGGCCGCGACGTCGTCCTGGTCAACGACTCCTACAGCAACGCCGCGCACGCCGGTGTGGAGGACGAGCGGCCCACCGAGGGCGCCGGCGCCCCCGCCGAGCCGTCCTGACCCCCTGGTCCCACAAACCTGTCGACCACCGGATTTCTTACCCACCGAAGCGCAGCAGGAGAACCATGAGCACCGGCACTACCACCTCCGAGATCAGCATCAGCACCACTACTCTCGCTACCCCCACGCCCGCGACCAGCGCTCTTGAGCGTGTGGACGCCACCACCCTGACCGGTTTGCTGCGCGATCCGGACGCGGTCACCGTCCTGGACGTGCGCAGCCCCGGGGAGTTCGAGGCGATGCACATCGCCGGCTCCTACAACGTGCCGCTGCAGATGCTCGGTGAGCACGCCGCCGCCTTCGCCGCCCGCCTGGCCCACCAGGAGGAGCACCACCGGAACCACCAGGTCGTCCTGGTGTGCCAGTCCGGCGCCCGCGCCACCCAGGCCCGCCAGCACCTGGCCGGGGTGGGAACTGCCAACCTGCACGTCCTGGACGGCGGGGTATCCGCCTTCGCCGCCGCCGGCGGTGACGTCGTGCGCGGCGCCGGACGCTGGGCGATGGACCGCCAGGTGCGCCTGGTGGCCGGCTCCATCGTGCTGGCCTCCACCCTGGCCAGCCTGGCGCTGCCCAAGGCCCGCTTCCTTGCCGGCGGCATTGGCGCCGGGCTGACCTACTCCGCGATTTCCAACAGCTGCGCCATGGGGGCTCTGCTGGGCAAGCTGCCCTACAACCGCGGCCCGAAGGACCCTGACGTGGCCCAGGTCCTCGACCAGCTGCCCGACGCCTCCAGCACCCAGCAGGACAGCAGCACTCTGGACAGCCGGGCATGAGCGGCACCGCGCACCGCCCCACCACCTCGACGAACGGGCTCGTGGCGAGCAGCCCAGCGACGAACGAATCCGCTCGGGGCGGTGCGCGGTGATCCTCGTTGCAGGCCTCGGAGCGCTCATCGGGTTGTTGCTCGGTCTGTTCGGCGGCGGCGGCTCCATCCTGGCCGTGCCCGCCCTGGTCTACGGCGCCGGCGTGCCGCTGGCCGCGGCGGTGCCCACCTCGCTGCTCGTGGTGGGTATCTCCTCGGCCACTGCGGTGCTGCCGCGGCTGCGGCAGGTGCAGTGGCGCCTGGCCGGCGTCGTCGGCGGCGCCGGCGCGGCGGCCACCTTCGCCGGAGCCGCCGTCAACCGCCTGCTGCCCGAGCGCTGGGTCCTGCTCGGCTTCGCCCTGGTCATGATCGCCGCCGGGGTGCGGATGCTGCGCCACGGCAGCGACGAGACCGGCGCCTCGTGCGCGCTGCCCGGCGGCGGCATCGCCTGGCGCCACTGCCTGCCCCGAGCCATCGGTGCCGGGGTGGGTGTCGGTTTCCTCACCGGCCTGTTCGGTGTCGGGGGCGGGTTCCTCATCATCCCCGCCCTGACCCTGCTGCTGGGGTTGTCGATGAGCACCGCGGTGCCGACCTCAC
This sequence comes from Kineococcus arenarius subsp. arenarius, assembly GCF_050871845.1. Classification (NCBI taxonomy): domain Bacteria; kingdom Bacillati; phylum Actinomycetota; class Actinomycetes; order Kineosporiales; family Kineosporiaceae; genus Kineococcus; species Kineococcus arenarius. The sequence goes on along the minus strand of NZ_JBJLSE010000077.1, from coordinate 3,092 downwards.
TGGTCATCGTGGTGCTCAACTCGATCTTCGGGTTCACCGCCCACGTCAGCACCGCTGACTACGGCACCGGTATCGACTGGGCCACCGCCGCCGCGTTCACCGCCGCGGCCATCGCCGGCTCACTGACCGCAGCCCGGCCATCTGGACGTCTTCCGGCTGCCCGCCTGCGGAAAGGTTTCGCCTACCTCGTCTTCGCCGTCGCCGTCTTCGTCATCGCCCAGAGCCTGCTGGGTTCCACAGCCTGACGGACTGCGGGACTGCCCCACCGATCCGCTGATCATCCTCCCTGTCCGTTCGTCTGGAGTCTGTTCGTGTCTGCTTCTGCTTTGCCCGCTGCGGCTTCTCCGGGGCGTACCCGCCGTTGGAGCGGCACCTGGAGCCGCGCAGACACCCGATCCCTGACCCGCCTGCTGGGCGTGGTCGCGGCCCTGCACCTCATCGGCTGGGGTGGCCTGGCCCTGATCGTGCCCGCCGGGTACCAGGTCAGCGGGCAGGTCGGTGGGCAGGTCTTCGGCTGGGCGCTGGGTTTGAGCGCCTACGCCTTCGGGGTGCGTCACGCCTTCGACGCCGACCACATCGCCGTCATCGACGGCGCCACCCGCAAGCTCACCGCCGACGCCGCCAACAGCACCGCCGGTGCCGCTACCGACATCACCACAGGCAACACCCCCGGTGACGTGAGACGGCCGCTGGCGGTGGGGTTCTGGTTCTCCCTGGGGCACTCCAGCGTCGTCTTCGCCATGGCCCTGCTCGTGGCCACCGGTGCCCGCTTCGCCGCCACCCTGGTCAGCGAGGACTCCGCGATCCACCACGGCCTGGGGCTGTTCGGGGCCAGCGCCGCCGGGATCTTCCTCTGGGTCATCGGCCTGATCAACCTGGCCGGTCTCCTCGCCGTCCTGCGCCTGCGGCGCCGGTTGCGGCGGCGGCAGTTGAGCCCTGAGCAGGTGCACGAAGCCGCTCAGGTGGGCGGGGCGATGGCTCGACTTCTGCGTCCCCTCACCGCCCGCATCCGCTCACCTCGCCAAGCCTACGGCGTGGGGGTGTTGATGGGACTGGGTTTCGACACCGCCACCGAAGTTGCCTTGCTGGTCCTGGCCGGCACCGCGGCGATCACCCTGCCCTGGTACGCCGTGCTGATCTTGCCGGTGCTGTTCGCCGCGGGCATGAGCCTGTTCGACACCCTCGACGGGGCCGCGATGACGCTGGCCTACGACGTCGCCCACCGCGAGGAGCTGAACCCGCTTCGCAAGCTGACCTACAACGCCGTGGTCACAGGGCTGACGGTCACCGTCGCCCTAGCGATCGGCACGTTGCAGCTGGCCACCGCTGCTCACGATGGGCTGCGCATCGCCGGCGGCCTCACCGAGTGGCTCGCTGGCCTCGACACCGCCCTGGTCGGCGTGGGCACCGTAGTCGCCTTCACCCTGATCACCGCCACCGCGCTGCTCGTTCAGCGTCCGACCACCCGCCGCGCGTGAACCGGTTGGCGGCGGCGCCTGGGGCGGTAGGCAGCTGACTACGGCCATCTCTCCGCCGCGACCAACGGGGCGGCAGTGCCAGTCAGGTACACCTTCCCTCAGATCCGAAGACCCGGCATCAGCGTGTGGGGGATCTGTCCGAGGCTGGGGGTCACGAGGTCATGCGGTCCGCGGAACGCAGACACCACTCCTCACTCACGGCCTCCCAGTCACAGTGCCGGGGCTGCGCTTGGACCTGCACAGCAGCAGCAGGCCCACCCCGCTGAGCAGTGATGCTGCGGCGGTCACGACGAGCAGCGGTCCGAGCCCGAAGCCCGGGATCACCGCACCGGCCAAAGCTGGCGCTACCACCGAGCTGACGGCACCCACGACCAGGCAGGCGGTGAACGCCGCCCCCGCACGCTCGGGCACCACCTCAGCGGTCCAGACTGCGAGTACCGCCGAGCCGGTCATGTATCCCACGCCGAAGGTGCACGCCGAGACCACCGTCGCAGCCAGCGAATCGCTGGCCAGCCCGAGCAGCGCCAGCGCCGCACCGACCGTCACCAGGCACAGCGCAGCGACCCGTGCGCTGCCCAGCCGCTGCGCGAGGCCCCCGGTCGCCAGGGCCACCACGCCGCTGATGCCGACGGCGGCGTAGAGCGCCGGGACAGCCGCCGCCGGCAGGCTTCCACTGCTGAGGATGTCCGCGGCGTAGGTGAAGTAGATGGTGACGACCGCGAAGTAGACCACGGAGTACCCGACCGGGACCCGCAGCGCTGCGAGCAGCGAGAAGATGGCGCTGCGCCGCCCACCTGAGCCTGCGGCAGGGCGTGCAGGCGGCTCGGTCCGGGGCACCAGGCGCAGGTTCACGACGGCGGCGGCCACCGCGGCAAGGGCGATCCCACCCCAGACCAGACGCCACGACGCCGATGCGGCGAGGATCGCCAGGCCACCCAGCAGGACGAGTCCGCCGCTGGTGCCGGTGGTGATGATGGCCAGCGCTTTGGGTTGCTGGCGCTGGGGCACCGTGCGCGTCACGATGTCGGAGTAGGGCGCCCAGACCCAGCCGCCCGCGCTGCCGGCCAGGACGGCGCCGGCGGCGAGCAACCCGGGGGATGGCGCGAACGTCACGACCACCGCTCCCAGCGCTCCGCAGGCTCCGCCCACGCTCGTCGGTGCGCGCGGACCGCGGCGAGCAGTCAGCGGCCCCGCCAGCAGCAAGCCGGCGAGGTAGCCGGCGAACGTGGCGCTGGCGATGAGGCCGAGCACCACCTCGGGCAGACCGAGGTCTTGCCGGATGTTGGGCAGGGTGAGCCCGTAGGCGTAGCGGGCCATGCCGAAGGCGACTCCGACGACCGCCGCACCGGCGAGGCCGACCCGGCTCGCACCGGAGAGTCTCATAGGGGCCTCCTCGTCTTGTTGCCTGGCCGTGCAGTCGCTGTGCCCCCGGTGGGGGCAGCGCCTCGAGGCTTGCACCCTGGCCTCGAGTCGAGGAAGGCGGGGACGCGGAACGTGTCAAGGCGGTTGAGGCCAGCAGGTGTTAAGCAGCTGAGCTGTGCTCGGCCTGCGCAGGGTCGTCGGGTCGGTTGATCCAGGCGCTGGTCGGCAGGTCGAGGATCTTCGGCAGGGCCG